>JAJZKY010000450.1 GCA_021803885.1 Planctomycetota bacterium | reverse complement strand
CCCCAGTTCGACGAGTCGTTGCGCAATGGCATGAAGGTGGCTCTTGAATCAATGATTGCGATAGATTAACACGCCCGTGATCGCCGTAAACGCCAGGAGCGGGGCCAACGCGATCCAGACGGGTTCTAGGTGGAATGCATCCCCCATATTGGCGACAACATTGCCCAAAAAGTAGTAAAGCAGACCGGTACCGACGCCGATGAAAAGCCGGTATCCGAACCGATGGTTTCGCATGGGACCAAACAGGAAAGGAAGTGAAAAAATGATCATGACTGGAATCGAGCAGAAATCGACAATCTTCTTCCAAAAGGCGACTTCATACTGCTCGGCACTCAGGTGGTTGTGATGCAGATACTGGATGTATTTCCAGAGCCCGAATGCCGAGAGATTCCCCGGGTCGACGATCAGTACCTTGAAGAGGTCCGGACTGAGGAGCCTGGGCCATGCGGTCTCGGTGGCAGCCTGTAGCGTCAGCTGATGTCGGCCGAACCGGGTTTCCTTGAGATCATCGAGCGTCCAGCGTTGGCCTTTGAACTCGGCGCGGGTTGCATATCCGATTGCCGAAAGGCTTTGGTGCGGATGCGCGTGGAGCCTGAAAACTTGGATGCCATCAAAACTTCGGTGCCGCCCGAGACGGGCGACATTCACGATCAGGTTTCCATCGCGTGCCCAAAGTCCGAAGGGGCCGAGCAGTGCGGCTTCATGATAGAGGGCCAGGGCGCGCTCGCTTTCTGCGTATCGTTTGGTCGGAGGCGCAATGTACTCGGCCAGCACGGCGAAGATGAGTAGCAGGATCACTCCGCCGAACAAGAGCGAACGTGCGAGCCGGACGGTTGAGACGCCGGTCGCTCGCAAGACCATCAGCTCGTTGCCTTGTGCCAGCGTTCCAAGCGCCATCAGTGTCCCAATCAGGGTCGCTGCCGGGAAGATGTCACTCGCCCACTCGGGCAAGGTCGATGCCGTATAGATCACGGCGGTCGAGATTGTGTACTGCCCGACTCCGACATTGTGTAGCTGGCTCACGAAAGTCATGAACCCCGACAACACCATGAGGATCACAATGGTGAGCAAGGTGCCCATGATCACGGTCTTCGCGAGATAACGGTCCAGTGTCTTCATGGGGTCCCGGTCCGAGCTGCCCAGAAATGGAAGTCGACGTCGTAGAGACGCGCCAATAACACGCCACCGATCAGCATGAACAGGGCGTGCACCCACCAGACTCCCAGTTGCGGTGCAACCAGGCCATGCGCCACCCACACCCGCGCGATACCCAACAGGTTGGAATAAAGGATGTAAAACAGGATTGACGCGAATATGGTCCCGGCACGCCCTTGGCGCGGTGCGGTTCTGGAGAGCGGCAGGGCCACGAAGATGAGGACGAAAATGCTGAGCGGTGTGCTGATCCGCCATTGGATCTCGGCCTGGTTGCGGAGGGATGGCTTCGCGATGAGCGCGCTCATGGTCTGGCCATCACGTGAACGGATCATGGGACGCCCCGGGTGTGCGATCTTCAGGTTAACCCCATATTGGGCGAACTGGATACGATCGAAGTGGGCTGAATCCATCTTGCCTTGATAACGGTACCCGTGTTCCAGGACGAGCGTCCGGTTTCCGGCGCCGAGACCTTTGATAAAAACGCCGGACCGCGCCGTGATGACATTGACTTGTCCATGATTCTCGGATTCGATAAAAACCCCCTGGACATGCCTGCCATGCGGGCTGGTCTTGGCAGCATAGAAGGTCGCGTGCAGGCTCGGAATCTGGTGAAAATGGCCTCCCTGGAATAATCCATACCGGGTGAGCTGGTTTGAATCGGCGCGCAATTGGATGGATTCCCGAACTGACCAGGGTGAAACCCAAAACGACAGCACGGCCGTGATTACGGCAAAAACCACCCCCAATGCCAACAGGGGCCGGTATGTCTGGACGGGGCTGATGCCACAGGCCGAGATGGCCGCCATCTCGTTATCCCGGTACAGCCGGCCGAGCGTCAAGATCACTGCAATGAAAACGGATCCCGGGATCAGGATGACGAGGTAGTTGAGGGTGCTCAGGCCGAGCAGCTGAAAGACCAGCTGGCGCGGAAGCTGGCCTGAGGCCGCCTGACCAATGTAGCGGGCAAAGCGGGTTGCGACGAGGAGGAAGAGCAGAGTCAACGTGACCGCACACGTGGTCAGGGCAGCCTCTCGGAAGAGGTATCGATGGAAAACGCGTCTCATGACCGGGGAAAGACTGCGTTCCAGCAGGAAAGCCAGTCAATGATCAGGTAAACTATGTTGATCGACGGATTCACAATCCCGGATCTCATTCGAGGAGCTTGGCCCCATGCTTGACCATAAACGCCTACAGTTTACGACGATTCGGTTGAATCCAGAAGCGATCCAGGCCGATACACTGATTCTCGGTGTTTTCGAGGGACGTGATCTGACCGAGCCTGTACGGCATGTGGACCGGCTGGTTCACCGGAAGATCAGCGGGTTTCTCGCGGACCGGGCTTTTGAAGGACGCAAGGGTCAGATGCTCTCCCTTTCCGGGCTACCTGAGGTCAAGGCCCAGGAGATCCTGATTGTCGGCCTCGGCACGCGCAGTAGATGGTCCCGTCAGGAGTTCCGCAAGGTTCAGGAGACAACCATGCGCCATCTCGCCGGAACGGGCACACGGACCGTGATCAACACCTTGACGGCGGTAACCGACCGCGACATGCCACCCGGATGGGGCATCCGGCAGGCTGTCGAGGCGAGTTATCAAGCGGTCTACCGCTTTACGGAGTGTTTGGGTCAGAGCCGTAAAAAAGCGCTTCTGCCGCGGCTCGATCGGATCCACCTCATGGTCAGTGACGGGAGAATCACGGAGCCCGATATCCGCGCCGCGATCCAGACCGGCACCGCCGTTTCCCAGGGAATCTGCTTCTGTCGTGATCTGGCCAACTTACCGCCGAATATCGCCACGCCCCGGTATCTGGCAGCGGAAGCACGCCAACTCGCCGAGCGTGATCCCCGGTTCAAACTCAAGATCCTGACCGAGCGTGACCTGAAACGGATCGGCCTGAATGCACTTCTGGCCGTAGCCCAAGGGAGTCATGAGCCCCCGCGCCTCATCGTGCTCGAATACCGCGGCCGACGCACCGGTCTGGGAAAACCTATCGCCTTGCTGGGCAAGGGAATCACGTTCGACTCGGGTGGTATTTCGATCAAACCCGCCGCTGCAATGGACGAAATGAAATTCGACATGTGCGGTGCCGCATCGGTGCTTGGAACCCTGAAAGCGGTTTCCGAGCTCAAGCTGCCGCTCCATGTCGTCGGGGTGATCGCCGCGGCTGAGAACATGCCGGGCGGAGGTGCAACCCGTCCAGCCGATATTGTGCGAACCCTGTCCGGTCAGACTGTTGAAATCCTGAATACCGATGCTGAAGGGCGATTGGTTCTGTGCGATGCCATGACCTATACCCAAAATCACTATGAGCCCCAGGTCATGATCGATGCGGCAACGTTGACCGGTGCCTGTGTGGTTGCCCTGGGCCACCATCCGAGCGGGTTGTTCGCAAACAATGATGCGCTTGCTCATGAACTCGAACAGGCCTCCCGGGATGCGATGGATCCCGTCTGGCGGTTGCCCCTCTGGAACGAATATCAGGATGCGCTCAAGAGCAACTTCGCCGATTTTGCAAACGTGGGCGGACGTGATGCCGGAGCCATCACCGCTGCCTGTTTTCTCTGGCGCTTCGTTTCCAACGTGCAATGGGCGCACCTCGACATCGCCGGCACCGCCTGGAAATCCGGAAACGAGAAAGGCGCGACGGGTCGACCGGTGCCGCTCCTCACGCAATATCTCATGACCCGCGCTGGCCGGAAGCTTTGAATGCCGCGCGTAGACGGTTATTGCCTGAGCCCGGGGCTGCCCGATGCATTGGAACCCTGTGATGCGCGTCATGCGGCCTATCTGCTGGATGCGCTCTCCCCCTATCTCGTGCGACCAGCCCTGGTCGTCGGCGTGATCGATCCGGGCGTCGGCACCACGCGGGCACCGATTTTGGTGCAAGGGGATGGAATCAGCCTGGTCGGTCCCGACAATGGCCTCTTTGCACTGATTGCGCACCAGATGCCAGTCCGAATCTTTGAGCTTGGCACCCGGGGCGTACGTATGCTGTCCGCCAGTTTCCACGGCCGTGACCTTTTTGTCCCCTGGGCGTTGCGCCTGTGCACGGAACCCCGATCCCGACTAGCCGCTGATCTCACCCCCTTGACACGACCTCTCGTGGGATCGGACTGGCCGCTCGAGATCCAGGAAGTGATCCACATCGATCGCTTTGGAAATGCCTTAACCGGGTGCGTGGGAAGTGTGGCGAGACGTAATCAGCGGCTGAAAATCGGGTCCCAGCTCTTGGCTTATCGCACCACATTCGGGGAAGCCGCTCCCAGGAGCCCATTCTGGTACGTCAACTCACTCAATCGGGTCGAAATTGCGTGCAACCGGCAGTCCGCCCAAGACGCCCTGGGTGTCCAGGTGGGCGATGCATTCGAATGGGTGTGACTGGCGGGGTCGTTGCCAGAGCGCTTACGAGTCCTGGTAGAGACGCGTTTTGGACCCACGATCATGGAGACTGCCATGCTGGAGCTGGCTGCTCCAGGCAAAGAGTGCAAATACGACGATGACCCAGCCGACCAGGTATACGGTCAGCGCCATGCTCCAGTCCTGAGCACGGGAGACGATGAACCAGAAAAGCGGCAGGAGCAGGACTCCCACGAGTAGCCACTGGGCACAGGCGATGGCATAACGCCTGGAGGCTTGGCCGAGCCTTACCGGATGACCTTCAGGGTCCAGCAGACGGAGTCGCCAGGCTTTCATACCTCGCTTCACGGTC
>JAJZKY010000449.1 GCA_021803885.1 Planctomycetota bacterium | reverse complement strand
AGGTGGGCTCATTGAAACGAAGCCGTCAGCTTCGAGAGCAGAAATCTCAAGCGCTAGAAAGCGTGTGGCGTTGCTATTCCAAAGCACGAAAGACAGCGCGCCAGCCGCTTTTGCGGAGATGGAACCCGCTGGAAGGTTTACGCCCAACGCGCTATCGAGGGTAGCCGGCTTCGTTTCAATGAGCCCACCTTGATAGCCGGTTTGAGCGATACCCCCCCCAAACGTATTCCGACCAACAGCCCGACCGTCTGCTGTTGCGCCGACGACACCACCCGAGTTGCCGCCAAAGCCTAGTCGGACACCCAAATTCCGGGTAAAGGTATCTGCGGCTTCGACTATTTGAGCCTCGATCAGAACTTGGCGAACCGCGACGTCAATTTCCGACACAACCCTGCGGATGTCGTCAAGACGGGATCCAATATCCGAAACGAACAGTTTGTTGGTTCGATCATCAACGACAACGCTGCCACGCTTCGAAAGGAGCGTCTGATCTCTATTCCGGAGGAATGCAGCAACAGAGGTTGCCTTATGGTAGTTAATCTGGAAGCTCTCGGTGCGCAGAGGCTCTAAGTCGGTTATCTGCTGCCGAGACTCAAACTCCAGTCGTTCACGAGTCGCCAGTTCATCTCGCGGAGCAATCCATATAACGTTGCCGTTCTTCCGCATGTCCAGACCCTTCGCCTGGAGAATAATGTCAAGCGCCTGATCCCAAGGAACATCTTTCAGCCGAAGCGTCAAGCTGCCGCTGACAGAGTCGCTTGTGATGATATTGAAGTTCGTGAAGTCCGCGATTACCTGAAGCACAGAGCGGACGTCAATATTCTGGAAATTCAGCGAAAGCTTCTCTCCAGAGTACTTTTGCTTTCCAGCCCCTTGCGTAAGCTGCCGTGGATCCTCAACAACCGCCTTTACTTCGACGACCAGCTGATTTTCGCTTTGATAAGCGTTGTGCTCCCAATTCCCTTTCGGGGTAATGACCATTCTCACGTTTTGACCGACGGGACTACTCGTCACCGCAAGCACCGGCGTCGCAAAATCGGTAACGTCTAGCTTCTTCCGCAGCGCGTCTGGCAGCGAGGTCTTGGAGAAATCCACAACAAGATTGTTGCCTTGATTCTTTATGTCGATTCCGATTCCAGAATCCGACAGGTCGACGACCACACGCCCCTCGCCATCCTTGCCCCGACGGAAGTTGATATCCCGAATGGCGTGCGCGACCTTAGTTGCCGATGGCTCAGAGAACTTCGCTGCCTGCGGAACAGCCGCAGCGGAGGGAGCTCCCGAAAGTGATATGAGAACGGTCTTATCCTCAACGCGCGTACCATAAGAGAGCGGTCGGAGCAAATTTAAGACAAGCCGAGTACGGTCGCCGGCTTGAACAATATTGGCGCTGCGCAAGTCGCCCTCATTAAATACCTGAGCGGTCTTACCGGTCCCATTCGATGTGTCGGGAAAATCCAGAGCAATCCGCGCGGGGTTGGCTACTGAAAAGCTACCAGGAACCGATCCCAACGGCTTCTTCATTGTCACCTTCACCACAACGCCGTCGCCTTGCCGCGCAACGCCGACCGCCTCAATCGAATTTTGGCTCTCATTGGCAACCTGCGCGAGAGCGAACAACGGCAAGAAAGACAATACACTGGTAAATGCGGCCGCGATCAGCCGGTGTGACATTCTCATTTTGTAGCCTCCTGCAACTGCAGCGTGCTGACACGCTCAACCCAGTCGCCGTTGGTGTCTTCGATTAGCTCTTTTAGCTTGATTTCGTTCTCGGTCACTTGCGTGATTACACCGAAGTTTTGACCCATGTAGTTACCTACACCAACTTGGTACAAGGTACGATCCGCACTTACGATGGCGACCGGCCGCCCCTTCATGTTCAGGACGCCAACCATGCGAAGGCTCTCCAATGGAAAAGCCTCTAGTGGCTCGCGCCTGCGATTTAGGTCTGGCTGCAAACCACTGCCACCGCCACTCTTAGGCGCCTCCAACTTCGACGGCCGGAACGGATCGACCAATGAACCAGCCTCATACGAGACAACGGGAAATGTCTTGATGGTTGGCAGCGGGGGCACCCGGCCACGAAGATCTCGGGAAGACTCCGCCATCCATTGTTTTACACCCGAATGTTCATCTCCCGAGCAACCTACCACCAGTAGGAACGCGAATGGTGCTAACCAACGCCCAGTAATTGGCATCACTTCGCGCCTCCTGCCTTCTTCTGCGCGGCTTTCTCTTGCTTCTGCTTCGCAACCTCTTGCTCATCTAGATAGCGATAGGTAACAGCAGAAGCATCCATCTTCAAAACCCCGTCCTTTGCCACTTCAATCGCAATGTCGTTTAACGTGACAATGCGTGGCAGATTCGCAATATCGCCGACGAAATTGCCAAGATCGTGATAGCTGCCTGTCACGCGAATCGCGATTGGGAGTTCCGCATAAAAGTCTTTCGGCGACTCCGAGTTCGGTTTCCAAAGCTCAAACTGCAAGCCGCGCCCCAAACCCGCCTGATTGACATCAATCAACAGGTTCTCCATTTCCGTCTTGCTTGGAAGTTGCTTTAGAAGAGCGCCGAATTGCCGATCAATCTCTGTCAGCTGTCGCCTGTATTCGTCCAAATTTACCGCCTGGCGCTTTTTGGCGAGCCATTCTTCTTTCAGCTGTGCCTCTTGAGCCACTCGCTGATCTAAATCTTCCGCTTGCGCTTTCCAATCGAACCACCAAGCGAGCCCAAGGACGACGACCAGCAAGCCGAGAAGAGTCGCCACCCTCGGAGCCAACGGCCACAAACCTGGGTCGTTGGGGTCAAGGTTCTTAAAGTCCTGCGCCAACTGGTCGAGGCGAATACTCCGAATATCTTGCAGAACTTTGATATTCACGATTTCTTCTCCGAATGCGACTGCTTCGCACCCTCCGACTCAGTCTTTGCTCGTTCAACATAGACATCGAGAGTGAATTCAGAAACTCGTCGCTTTCCGGACTCCACAGCTTTTATTTCGATTAACTGGGGGCGCTCAAAGATCGGCGACGCCTCAAGATTACGCATTAATGCCGACACGCGAGCATTGGACTGCGTAACGCCAGTAAGCGTAATCTTGGTACCCGTCTGCTTAAGCGCTTTACAGTTTCCATCCTGTTTGGCGCACCCGAGATAGAGCCCTTCAGGAACCAGTTTGGCGAGTTCGTTGAAGATATGAACTGTCTCCGCGCGATGACTCTGCAGCAACTCGATTACTTGCTTGCGAGACAGCAGCGCTTGGGTCTGGTCTTTGAGCCGCTGAATCTCGGCTATATCTTTATCGAGCTTGGCGATTTCACTCTTCAGGAAGTCGTTGTCGGCCTGTTGCGCCTCAATTCTTGACTGATTAAGCGAATGGACAAGCAAAGCAATTATTGCTCCAACGAGGAAGACACCCACGGCCATCGCATAGAATTGCTGACGCCGGAACTTTCGCGCTTCCTCACGATGCGGAAGGAGGTTGATTCTGATCATTCGTCAAACCTCCGAAGGGCGAGGCCGCAGGCGACCATTAAGGCCGGAGCGTCCGCGGCAAGAGTCTTCGGCCGAATCCGTTGAGCGAGCGCCATTCCGGAGAATGGGTTTGCGATAGTCGCGGGAATTTGAGTTCGTGCTGCAACGACTTGATCAAGGCCCGGGATGACGGCACAGCCTCCGGCGAGGATGACGTGGTCGACCTGGTTAAATGTCGTTGAAGTAAAGAAGAACTGCAGTGCGCGCGACACTTCCAAGGCGAGGCTGTCCATGAACGGGCGCAGCAACTCGACTTCGTAATTTTCTGGAAGGCTACCGGTCCGCTTTGCGGATTCGGCTTCATCGGCATTCATGCCGTATTGGCGGGCAATGTCTTGCGACAATTGGTTACCGCCAAAAGCCTGCTCCCGCGTATAGAGTTGTTGTTCATTGCGGAATACAGTCGTCTTCAGCACATTTGCGCCAGCATCGACGAGTGCGACGATCCGGTTTTTTCCACCTTCGGGTAACTGGGCACGAATCAGATCCAGCGCGCGTTGCGACGCAAAGGACTCGACGTCCATCACCAGCGGCTTCAGACCAGCGGCTTCGGCAACGGCGACTCGGTCTTCGACTTTCTCTTTGCGGGACGCGGCGATCAGAACTTCGACCTCCTCTTCACCCCCAGGCGCGGGGCCAAGGACTTGAAAGTCGAGATTGACCTCTTCGATGGCAAAAGGAATGTATTGATTGGCTTCGGACTCGACCTGAACTTCCATGTCGGTCTCACGCAACCCGGCGGGGAGGATGATCTTCTTGGTGATGACGGCTCCCGCGGGCAACGCCATACCGACGTTCCGGGTGGTGGTCGACATCCGTTTCCAGGCTCGTCGTACCGCATCCGCAACCACATCGAGTTGGGCGATATTGCCGTCACTCACTGCGTCACGAGGCAAAGGCTCGATGGCGTAGCGTTCCAGGCGCCTTTGGCGGCCGTTTACGTCGGACAACTCGACCAGTTTGACGGCGGACGAGGATATGTCCAGACCGATCAACGGGCGTGCTTTTCCGGCGAAGATCGAAGAGAAGTCGATCACGGGAAAATTCCCTTTTCAATCAACAAATTAGGCACAATTGCCACAATTTACTTGAAATCCTAGCAGCATCTTTCAGCGTATGTAAAGACAAAAGTATGAATTAGGAATGTTCGGCGGGCCGTAGGGCTTGGCTCGCCTATAATCCCGCATCCCATCCCACCTTCCGATCCATGCGCATCGCAACCTACATATTCGCGATTTTTGTTGGACTGCTCCTTCTGGCTGCCGCCACCGTCGGGCTTGCGGTCGCCTTCGCCTGGCCCAAGCTGCCGACACTCGAGGCGCTAACCGACTACCGCCCCCGC
>JAJZKY010000448.1 GCA_021803885.1 Planctomycetota bacterium | reverse complement strand
TTACCTGATACATTCGTAGTTGATCCTGTTCCATTGCTGCTTATAGTATTGGAATCATATGTAGGTTCACTCAACTGGGCTATGACCGTCGCGTTGCCTTGCCCGGTTCCGCTTCCCGTGGTGCCGCCAGAAGAACAGTTAATGAGACACGGCCCCGAGCTCGCCAAGACTGGCGTCCCGACGGCGGTCACGGCGAAACCCGTGACCGCCAGGCCGGTGGCCAGAAATTTAAGTATTTTCCCCCGCCCGCCTCGCATTATCTATATAACACCCCCTTCACGACACCCCCGCAGCGGCGCATTCGGGAGCGCCCAGAGTTGAGCAATTCGCAGTACTGGAAACAACCTTAAAGTAAAGCCCCAATGTATTGTCGGATGCCACCGATCCAGTGTAAATGAAAACAGTAGCGAGTTCACTACCAGATTCTACCACAGTTTGTGACTGTCCGGAAGCGTTTACCAGATATAACGTCTGTGGTGTCGTGTTGAGTACCGTCACCAACGCAAAATCAGTAGATGTTTGTAGCTGAGACTTCTCCGTCGAACTCAAGGGTACTATCACCATCTGAGTGGGGAAAACCGAGTTTCCATTGGTGACTTGGATTCGATACCCTTGCTGCAAATAAGAGAAAGCAGTCGAGTTGGTACCGCTCATGCCGACAGCACTAACTAGCTGTGGCGCTCCGTAGTAGTAACCCCAATAAGTCCACGCACTCGTGTCGAGATACGCCCGACCGATCTGATTGGCCTGTGCCTGAGTAAGCGCGGGGTCATCATTCTTGACGGTGAAGTTCGACGGCACAGTGGTGGCCAGGAAGGTGGGAGACGGGACGGTGTTGTGGTAGTCGCCCGCCACGTATGCCTGCCAAGCCGTGTAGTAACTCGAGGGCACCTGACTGGCGGTTACCCCAGGAAAGCTCGGCTTGTAGCTGGCAGAGCTCACCGCGGCCAGGCTGAGCCCGTTGCTCGCCGGGGTCGGCGCCGGGGTGGGGGTGGTGCCCGGAGAGGCGTGAGACGACGGAGCCGGCTTGGGGTTGGAGCCATGCCCGCCCGTTGAAGCCGCGCCGCCACAACCGGCCAGAGCGAGCGCCAGGGAAATCGGGATCGCCACCAGGAAAGTCCGCTTGTTGATGTTCATCGGTTTACCTCCATAGCGATACTATACCATATAGTGGTAACTAATGCAAACGCCATAACAGTGACATCTTAGCATTGCTATTACTAGAAGTCCACAATAGAAGACGATTGTAGCAGCTCTGACCTCGGTTTGTCTTATAAGCCAAGCATCTGGGGCCGCAAGCTTCAGCCAGGATTACCAGCGACACCTGCCGGAACCGCCCACGGTAGCAATGGTTGAGATCCTGAGGCGCAAGCGGTCAAAGTACGTAGCAATTGATTACCGTCGTTGTAGACCTGTCGTTGCCAGCATCGATTATTGTTGATCAATTGGTCCACCGTACGAAAAGTTGTTGTTGTGCCAGCTGAAACCTTGGTGATGGAACAATCCACTGAGGTGGATCCTGGAGTGAGATTGGGGCAAAACGTGGAGTACTTGGTGCCGCCAATGTAGATCACGGTAAAGAAACCGCTATTGCTTGGTGAATGATCAACAGCTAGCGCAATAGGGCCGCTGAACAGTTGCTCTTCGCCATTCTGGCCCGCGCTTTGTAATGGGATAGTGCCATAATAGATCGTGTTCTGATTACCAGTTATGATCGGCCATGAGGTGGGTTGCAACAACATATACCCTCGCACCGCGAAGACCCCGATCAAGGCTGCCAGTATGCCCGCCGCCAACCAAAAATGCGGCGCTAAGTCCTTCCAATCGCGACCACTCTTGAAGCGCGGCTTGCTGGAGGGGTGGACACCCTGACCAACCTGTAAGTGCAAACCCCCTTTACCCCAGCGAACATCATCAACTTGTTGGAAGTCGGGGTCTAGATCGCGATGAGGGCGAACTTTACGCGCCATAATTAGATATCCTCAGGGCGGAAACGAGCGTCCAAGACCTTGGTTAAAGTTGCATCCAGCGTAAAGCGGATCGTCAACCGCTGCGTGGGGGCCAGTAGCTGAGACCCGTCGAATCTCAGCCAGCCACACCGCGAGGTGAGCTCCACCTCCCCGGTGATATTCTCCCGCCCCGAAGTAAGGCCGTCGGTGGTGGTGAAGAGCCGATACTGAGCATGAGCGTCGAAGCGAGGATCGATTCGATGCCCGGCATCAAGAAATGGGGCGACGGCATTACGGATCGCTTGACCTAACTCTGGAGTGGCGTGAGACATCGAGTCATCGTTGCCGGTAAGCAGGTTGATCCAATCAATGTTGAAACCATTGATCAGCTCTTCGGCTTGACGTCGGCGCTTTTCCAAGATCCCGGGATCCACTCCAGGCTGCTTGGAAGATGTCTTGCCAGCCATCAGCGTCGCCCTCCTCGCCCGTGGCGTCTGTTTTCCGCCACCGCCTCCAGGCATCTCTTGAGAATCTTGGTGTAAGCCACGCCAACCTCCGGAGCCAGCTCAGCCACCGCTTGACCCTCAAAGTTGGCGGTGGCAACCCGGTTGCTGTCGGGAACCTCCAGAACGTCGAACACTCGCTCTCTGATGTCTCGCAAATACTCCTGCACCTCCTGCCTCTTCAATACGGTTTTATCTCGAGGTGTGATATAGATCACAATAGTGGGAGGAAGATCGGGAGTGTCAAGATATTGAACAGTGCTGCGCATGTCCGCGGGCTCTAGGCGCATAGGAATGACCAGCGCGTCGGCTTGATGCAGCCAGGCTTCGGCGGCTTTGGCTTCCGGGCTGGTGGAGGCGGCCGGCTTGCGGTTGGTCAGGTCCACGACACTGATCGGGAAAAAGAGATGGAAGTATTCTTTGACCAACATCTCGATATCCTCCTCTCCGTACTGCACTTCGTCGTGACTTTCTGGGAAAACAACTAACCCTGGAGTAGTGACGCTGCGCAGCATGTCATCTCGGGGCGGAAGCTCATTCCGTGCCAATGCAACCGCAATGTCCTGAACAGTGGGCACATTGGCGGGGATCTGGAAATTATCCCAGGCGTTAGGATTGGTGAGATTGGCGTCGATAAAGGCTACCTCGGCACCGTTCAGCGAGCACGCCTTACCAGCGATAATGGACATCTCCTTGGCGGAGGTGGTCTTGCCTGTGCCACCTTTCTCCGAACCAAGCGCAATGGTGATCGGCTTCACGGCATTGATCATCTCCGCCAATTCGCGCAAATCATCATCTGTAATCCCCGACGACCGCATGAACAGACTGGATATTCCTCCGCGCTTGCGGGTTCGCGGTGGCGCCAGTTTGGGGCTGGGTAGAGGCTTTTGCGTCTGAGGAAGCTTTCTAACTACTGCTTCCTCCTCGTCCAGCTCGTCGTCTTCCACGTCGGGAATAGCCATACTTGGAGTGACCACCCGAGCAAGGTAGTCAAATGCCCAGTACTCGCCCTCTTGCGCCATTTGCGGGGATGCCGGGGCCGGGGGGCGCTTGGCCTCCGGTTCCTCTGGGGGTGATCCTGGCCAAGGTTGATACCCAGGTCCACCCGGCCCGGACTCTCGCTCACGATGCCGGCGCCGTCGTCTGGTGAATTCGTCGAGAGGGAATTGCTCCCGCTGTGAAACTCTCCCCCGATGGGTGTCGATCATCTCTCCGAAGTCGTCCCCTTCCTCCTCGTCGTCATCATCGTCGTCATCACGATCCACCCTAGACGAGGTAGTGTCGCGTTCTTGAGTTTTGAACATATTGGTGATCAATGTGGTCAAATCGGCATCCGGCATCAAACTCGCGTCAGTGTCGGTTATAGCCTGTACGGGATCATCGTCGTCAAAATCCTCCTCATCGTCGCTTATTTCCGTACCCGGAGCGCTGATCAACCCAGTCGCTGCCAGAAACGCCGGTAGATCGCGCGCAACAAACACATGTACATTGGGACGGTCTGCATATTGAGCTACAGCTCTCTGGTCTGTCGCCCAAATATCAATCCGGCCAGATAGATTGGTTATGAAACCTGGCAATGACTGCTCATGCTCAATGATATAACGCAGGTCTGTAGCTTTATGAAGTCCGCGCTTTTCCCACCAGGCATCCAGCTCAGCCCCCGAGGAGAAAAACGCTAGCCCGCGTATTTCGGGGATATGGCACCGCACGGTGCTGTCGCTTTCCATGCTGAGCAAAGCCACCACCGCGCGACAGTCATTGAAGTCGTTCAACAGGACCACTAATGGTAAATTAGTGATATCTGTAAGTGATTGCGGAATGGAAGTTGATACCGGCATAGCCAGGTTCTATTATCACCAAAACCAGCAAATCCGCAAATACCGCCTATAACTGCAGGACAATTAGGCCGTTCAACGACCCTGACTGAAGCGAATAACCTCTTGTATGGTGCCAGGATGCACTCCCGCTGTGCCGTGGGCGAGCCCTAGGAACAATACGGCGAACCCAATACCACCAAAGGCGATCTCCATCAAGTGCTCCCGCCTCTTGGTGATCCAAGTGTGATGCGCAACGCCAGCGACTGCCAGCAGGCCGTACAGTAGCACCACGGCGAAGCCCAGCCATAGCAGACAGTTGATCACAGCTCCAGCCGCGGTGGCGGTAGGGTAGGAGCCAAGGAAGCCAGAGGCAACTGCAATCTGAGGCAGACCGATGGTGCCCCAGATTGCCGCCAGAAATCCAGCCGCCATCACCAAAGCCAGAGTAGCAAAACCCAAACGTGGAGCTGTTGCTGCAATGTTGGTGTTCATGCGATTGCCGCCCCCTCGGGTTCAATAACGACACTGCGCAGCCGAAAACGAACAGTCGGCAGAGAGTCATCCACACTCCACAGATCGTCGACATCAGGGAATTGGCTTAGATCGCGCT
>JAJZKY010000447.1 GCA_021803885.1 Planctomycetota bacterium | reverse complement strand
GCCGGCCCAGGCGCAGGTCTCTAATCATTTGTTAACGCTCGATAGTGGCTAGGTAATGAGCTGGATCGTAGCCTGTACCACCTGGTCCATCGTGGTCAGCACCTTTGCATTTGCTTCATAGCCCTGTTGCGCAACGATAATGTTGGCGAACTCCGTCGAGAGACTCACGTTGGAGTTCTCTACCGATCCCCCGATGATGTTTCCATTACCTCCAGCCCCCGCTGTTCCAATGACCGCTGCGCCCGAGGCCGCGGTCGCTTCAAGGTTTCCGTTTCCGATCTGCCTCAGGCCCTGTACATTCGCAAAATTGGCCACAGCCACCTGGCCGAGCGCCAATGTCTGGTTATTGCTGAACTGTCCCTGGACGGTTCCGTTGGGAAGCACCGAATACCCGGTTAGCGTTCCCACCCCATAGCCATTCTGGTTGGTCGATGCGGTACCGCTTGTTGCCGATTGTTGAGTCAGAATCGAGGCGCCCCCAGTTCCCGTCAGGTTCCAACTTAGGTTCATGGCGGCCGCGCCGTCTGTCAGACCGGAGATCTTGATTCCTGTGACGGGTGAAGTTGGAGAAACCAGGTTGCCTGACGAGTCAAAGGTCAGCGTTCCTGAACCCACCTGCGTTGTCGTGCCCGTACCGCCCACGTCCGTTGACGGAACGCCGAAGCTGTAGCTCCAGGTGTTTGTCCCAGTCTTGGTGAATTGCGCGGTTAGGGTGTGCGTGTTGCCCAGGGAGTCATAGACTGTTATCGGAGAGTTGACCGTGGTTCCGTTTGCCGCCCTGGCGTCCAGATTCGTCGTCATCTGGAAATTCGTGGTCGCAGCTCCGGGAATCGTATTTTGTTGATTTACGCTGATGGGCGCCAGGGCCGCGCTGGTGGAAACCTGACCGTTGATCGCCGGGTAGCCCATCACCAGCTGGCCGCTCGGAGTGGCAAGCTGTCCTTGCGCATTCACCGTGAAATCTCCGGCCCGTGTAAAGCTCATCTGATTGCTGGTAGGATCTTGCACCATAAACAGACCATTGCCCTGCAGCGCCATGTTGGAGTTAATTCCTGTCGAGGTGGGAGTTCCGTCGGTGTAGTTGGTAACAATCCCTCCAACCTGAACCCCGGCTCCAATCTGGATCGGATCGCCGTTCCCTGACACGCCCTGCATCTGGTTGAAGATGTCAGAGAAGGTTACACTTTGATCCTTGTAGCCGTAGGTGTTCAGGTTCGCCAGGTTGTTGCCGATCACATTGAGGGCATCGGACTCTGCGGCTAGGCCGGAAAGTGGGATGGAGAATGATGACATGTTACCTGCCTCCGAGTGTTGTGAAGTGGTTGACAGCGTTTGCCGGCGCGCCGATGTTGCTGTAGAGGTTGTAAAGACTCATCGGCTGGCCGGGTGCCGGTGCGCCGTTATAGGTGGGTTGAAAGGCAAGCGGCAGCGCCGTTGCAGCCGCTTGCGTCGCGGCCGGAGCACTCGATTGACCGCCGGCGCTCGCGCTTTGCGCTGGAGAGGAAGCCGCCGCTGATCCATTCAACGCTGACAGCGTCTGGTTGATCGAGATCAGCTGATCCAATTGATTGAGCGAAATCATTTGGCCGACCATCTGGGTGGGATCGACCGGCTGCGTCGGATCCTGGTTCTGCAGCTCCGTCACTAGAAGGTTGAGAAACATCGTCTGCAGGTTGGAGGTTGAAGTACCGGTAGTCCCGCCGGAACTTCCTGTTCCCGAGGCAGCATTCGCGCTGGCTTCCTGTGCCTGCATTGGTGCACTGATCAGCGAAGTCATGCCCTGTATATTCATCCTGATTTCCTTTCCACCCAGACTGGCTGCCTACGCCCGGATATCCAGCCGTCCATCGCCTGCTGTTCGCGCAGCAAAGTGCAGCGCCCCATCTTCAGTTGTGGCCGCCGCCGCCATCTCACTCTGTGCCGGCGTCGCCGTATAACTACCTTGCCCGCCATGTTGTGCGTTTCCCCCGCCTCCGGAGAACGGCATGCCGCCCTGGCTGACCTGCACGAGCGCACGCACTCCGAGATCGCTTCCCAGTCGCGTCTCCACCGCCGGAATATGAGCCGTGAGGGCTTTGCCCAGTTCGCCATGATCCACCGTGATTTGCGCCATCATCTGTTGTTGCGAAACCGAGGTGCGAATCGAGATCGCACCGTAATCGGTGGAGTGCACGGCGACGCGCATTTCCGCCTCGCCCATCTTCTGGAGTAGCTGCGCAGTGCTTACGGTCGGCGCCGCCGGAGTCTCTTGCACCTGTGCCGCGGCCGCCGCGGTGCTGGCATGAAAGCTCTGGGGAGATGCCGCGGCCTGCCCTGACGGCGTCGCGGCGGCATGCACCTCGCCTTGCACCGCAATCCCCTGAACCACCTGAGCCGGACTCGAACCGGCCTGTCTGGCTGCACTCGCCACAGCCGTTGACAGATTGCCGTCCGGCCGCTGCACCGCCTGATTGTTCCCTGAGGAACCATGAGTCCGCAGAGCCGCAGAGCCGCCGGCGCTTTCCTTGCCCTTGCCATCTCCCGCAGCAGGCAAGCCCGCAGCATGCGGATCGTTGGAACCTTGCAGCGAAATTGTACCGTCGGTGACTGGAACCTGGGCCGCTTTTCCATGCGCCTGCGGACTCAGATTGCCGCTGCTTGAGTGGGGAACGATCGAGGCTTGGGTCGCGGTCGGGAGCATGCTTTGCATCGCAGTCCCGGCCAGAGCTTCTTTGCCTGGCGCAGGCGCTGCCGCGCCACTTGGCAACGACACTTCCTTAGCCGCAGGTTGCAGTCCAACGGAGACCTGTTCCGCCTCTACTTTGCCGGTGATTTGATCGCTGCCTGTTTGCGGCTTGGCCCCGTCTCGCTGAGCGATTGCGCCGTCGGGAAAATGAGCGCGTGCGCTTTGACTCGGTCCTCTACTGGCTCCTTCAATCCAATTCCCATTCAGTGCTTTCGGTCCTGCTTCCCCCAGCGCAGCCAGGACCGGCGGCACAAGCGGCAATGTCGATTCCGTCGCGGACTGCGGAGGTGCAGTCTGCGCATACGCAAAAGCGGCAAGCGGCGCGGCTCCGGAATGCGATTGCCAATTCGCCTCGGAGCGAGCCGTATGTACCCGCTGGCTTTTGGCGGAGGCGGTCTGCACAGAGAAGAAAGCCGGCTGCGAAACAAGCCTTGCTGACTTCTGTCCCGGCATCTGCGGGCTAGACACCGACGCAAGCAGCTCCACTGGAGGATTCGCCAAGGCAGCCGCCGAAGCCGGCTGTGTATGCGTAACAGCGGCAAGGGGCGTGGCTTCAGAATGCGATTGTTGTTTCACCTCGGAACGAGCCGCTTCCACCGCCCCATCTTTGGCCGAACCAGCCTGCGCAGGGGAGGAAAGCGGCGGCCAGACAGAAGTTGCTGACTCTTGCTGCGAGGTCAACGGGGTAGGAACAGACCCACGCGGCTCCGCTGGAGGGTCCGCCAAGGCGGGCGCAGAAGTTGGCTCGCCGTGCGCAGCATTCAGAAGTGCTGCTACGCCCGAGCCCGACCGCGCCTGCGGCTTTGGAACAACCGTTTGGCTCGGCTCATTTCTCCCCGTGCCGATCTGCGCAGACCAGGAACGGTCCTGCTGGACAGCAGCTTCCGGGAGAGCTTTCGGCTGCGCCTCACTGGATGCAGACCCGGCCTCCGGCTGCCCGTGAGACCGCACCGGTAATGCGGATTTCTCAGTGCCCGTCTTGGAATCGTTATTCTCTCGCCTACTCACCCCGGCTACAACGCCCGAGTGCAACGAGACCTCAGGCTGTGCGGCAACCTCGGATAGCATGGCAAGGAAACTCGCCCCGCCTGCGGCAACATTCGCCTGCGGCGTTTGCGTGGAACTGTGACTCGCCGATCTCGCGGTTGAAATGCGCACGCAAAAAAGGATGCACGCGCGCCGCCAAATTTCCGCGCATCGGAAACATGCCACACTCCCTGCATTTCCATTGACAACAAAGGGCTTGCATCCTGTCGACAATCCGCCGCTACGGCCCTGCGGCCTCGACCCGGCAACTCTTGCCGCCTGCACCGGGCAAGGATTGCCTGGTACCGCGCCCGATCACTCTGCCCTGCCGAGCCGTCAGCCGCGCTGCGCACGGGAAGCAAAGACCCCATCCAGAAACTTCTGCTCTGCGCGCGTACGCTCCAGCTCGTACTCTTCCCGTTGCCGGTCTTGCAGGTCACTCAGCATCTGCCGGCGCTTGTGGGCCTCCAAGTATCTCTTGTTCTGTGCTTCGCGCTGCCTTTCGAGCTCGGAAACCAACGCAATCAGTTCCTCCCGGCGTCGCAAAATTCCATCGATCTGGTCTGTCATGAGGGCAATATCGATGGCAGACATCGTCTGCTGCATCGCTTGTTCCAGCATCTGACGGGCGCGGGGAATCTCTTCTGTCAGCGTCTCAATCCGATCGCGAACCTGTGCTAACTCGGCCAGGATCCGGCCCAGCGCGCGCTCTTCCTGCTGCTCGATGCCCTCCCTGAAGCGAAGCACCGTCGCAAGTGAAAACCGAAACCCCATGTTCCCGCCTGTTCTTGATCCCTTTCACGTCATGTGCAAATGAGCTATGGATAGGACGCCCGTCAGGCAATCGCCATCATCTTCTGCACGGTCTCCGGAAGGCTTGACAGAGTCGACGGCGGCTGCTGCAGCAGGGAGTTCAGCGCGGGCAGAGTTTGGATCGCTTTATCAAGCACCGAATCGGCGCCGCTTTGATAAGCGCCGATCCGGATCAGGTCTTCGGAATAGGCATAGGTGGCCATCAGCAGGCGCAGTTCCTTAGCTTTCTCGAGATGTTCCTTGCTGGCTACGTTGGACATGAGGCGGCTGATGCTGTCGAGAATCGAGATCGGCGGATAATGACTGCGCATGGCCAG
>JAJZKY010000446.1 GCA_021803885.1 Planctomycetota bacterium | reverse complement strand
ACCGGTTCCCTGGATAAGCCGGACCGCATCATGTCCACCGAGTTCGACCTCATTGCCGCGTTTGAAGCTACGGAATTGACGCTGGAAGACTGGCAGAAACTTCTGTCCCGTCTGCGCAACGCCCGCATGCCCTTCCAGCAGGCCATTGCCGATTGCAATCCCAGTTATCCCGGCCATTGGCTCAACCGCCGGGCCGCAGAGGGTTCCATGCAGCGGCTGATCAGTCGCCATCAGGACAATCCATCTTTGTGGGACCACGCCCATGGCCGCTGGACTCCGGAGGGTGAAAGGTACATGGCCACGCTGGGCCGGCTTTCGGGCGTAACCCGCAGCCGCCTGCTCGATGGCCTGTGGGCTGCGCCGGAGGGTCTGGTGTACCCCATGCTGCCGGAACTGGTTCTGCCGGATACCCATGACAAACCGCCGCTGCCGCCCTTGCGCGTCTGTGCCGGCGTGGACTGGGGTTTTCATGAGCCAACCGCCATCGTGGTGGGCGTGTTGTGCGAAGATGACTGCCTGTATGTGGTGGAAGAATATTACCAAAGCGGCCAGGTGCCGGCGGAACTGGGCCTGCGGCTTCAGGCCTTGGTGAGACGGTGGAATATCGAGGTGCTTTTTTGTGACAGCTCCCGGCCCGAAATGATTGAGCAATTGCGTCGCTGGGATATTCTGGCCCGGCCGGCACCGGTTAAGCCGGTTGACCTGGGTATTTCCAAGGTGCTGGAGCGCCTGCAAAACCGCCAACTGAAAATTTATGACTGCTGCGTATATCTGCTCCATGAAGCGACGGAATATCATTACGAACCCGGCGGCCAGGGCCGGCTGGCCAGATTGCCCGTGCAGATCAACGACCATGCCATGGATGCCCTGCGATATTTGATTGTCGGCGTTGACTTTGGTCGCGGGCTTACCGCCCACCGTAGCGAATCTGCCGGGCCAGCGCTCGCACCCACACCGGCCGCCGCAGATGCGCCATGCACCACCGATGAGGCTTCCGCTTCTACCATGGTCGTCAAAGAAGGCCCGGCTGAGGTGGATACGCCCGCGGAAGCCGGCACCGCCAATCTGGCGGAACTGATCTGGGGTGAATAATCGACCGGCGGGTGCGGTAGTTTCTTTTGATGTTGGTGCAGCCTACAATTCAACATGGTTCGCGGCAATACCGGCCACGCAGCCCAAAAACGGGGCGTGGGCATGTGGTGGAGATTCCATGGCAGTCATTGATTCGGCACCCGATGCCGTGCCTGATTTACGCACGCCGTGGGTACCGCGCAGCAACCCATGGCTCATCGCTTTTGCGGTGATGCTGGGCACGTTTATGGAAGTGATGGATACATCCATCGCCAACGTGGCCTTGCCGCATATCGCCGGCAGCATGTCCATCACGCCGCACCAGGCCACCTGGGTACTTACCAGCTACCTGATTTCCAATGCCATTGTATTAACCGCCACCGCCTGGTTCAGCCGCACGTTTGGTCGCAAGCGTTTTTTGCTCATCTGCATCGGCATTTTTGTCGCCGGCTCACTGGCCGCCGGTCTGGCACCGAATATTGAAACACTCATTCTTGCCCTGATTGTTCAGGGCATCGGCGGTGGGGCGCTTCAGCCCAGCGCCCAGGCCATTTTGCTGGAAAGCTTTCCCGTGCGCAAACGCGGCAAAGCGATGGCTTTTTACGTATTGGGGGTAATCTGTGCCCCGGTGATTGGTCCCACACTGGGCGGCTGGCTGACCGATTCTTACAGTTGGCGGTGGATGTTTTATATCAATATCCCGGTGGGTGCGGTGGCGTTTCTGCTGGTGGATGCTTTTGTGGAAGATCCTCCGTACATCCGTCACGCCGTCAAAACCGCTCTGGATATCGTCGGTTTCGTGTTGCTGTCGGTGTGGGTGGCCTGTCTGCAAATTGTGCTGGATAAAGGGCAGGATGCGGACTGGCTTGGGGCGGTCTGGATTCGCTGGATGATTGGCATTGCGGTGGTGGGCTTTCTGGCGTTTGTGGCCTGGGAGCTTACCGCCCGCGATCCGTTGATTGATCTGCGAGTGCTGAAAAATCGCAATTTCGGTTCGTCCACCACTATTATGATGGCCGCCGCCATGGTTTTATACAGCACCACCACTTTGTTGCCGCTGTTTCTCCAGACGCTGATGGGTTATTCCGCTTTTCAAAGTGGATGGGCAGTAAGTCCGCGTGGTATCGGGTCCGTGGTGGGGGTGCTCATTGCCGGGCGCTTGATGGGTAAAATGGATGACCGCATTTTCATGGCCACATCGCTTGTGGCGCTGGCATGGTCCAGCTATTTGCTGGGGTCCATCAATTTGAACGTAGGCATGTTCAGCGTAACGGGGCCTATTATTGTCAACGGGTTTGCCGTCAGTCTGCTGTTTATTCCGCTGACCACTGTTGCGGTAAGCACGCTGCGTAATGATCAGATCGGCAATGCCACGAGCATTTTTAACCTGATGCGCAATTTGGGCGGAGCGATCGGCATTTCCATCACCACCACCATGCTTTCACGTACCAGCCAGGTGTGGCAGAACGAACTGGTGCCCAACGTTACCCCGCTGAACCCGGCCTGGCGGCACAGCGTCAAGCACCTGCAGGCGGCTTTAGCGCACACCGGCCCGGCCACCCATGTGCATCATCAAGTTTTGGCGATTCTTTATCACAGCCTTCGCCAGCAGGCCAGCCTGTGGGCTTTTGTGGAAAATTTCCGGTTTTTAGGGCTGTTGTGTCTGGTTTGCGTGCCGCTGGTGTTAATCCTGCGGCCGGTGCATCATCATACGTTGCCAAACCGGTAACGTTTTGACCGGAGAATTTATTTTTTTGGCCATTGCCCTGCCGGTGAACTTGGGGCTACAATCAGTGGTGTCCATGGAAGGGCATTAAATGGTAGCTGCACATGTGCAAAGAGAGGCCAAAATTGAACCCAGCTTCGATGACTGAGGATACTGCAACACCAAGTCCGCCGCAGGCATCTTTTGCCGTCCGCCTGGCCGGATGGGTGTTGCTGGTGCTGCTGGCGGCCATTGCGATATGGATTGTGGATCGCAAAGCGGATAAAGATCAGCCCGGTCGGCCACATCCGCAACCGGTGCTTACCGCTCATGCGGGCGCGGCGGGGAATGTTGCTGCACCAGTTGCCGCGCCGCGGTCAGGGCCGCTGTGCGATCTGGAAATTGATTTTCCAGTTGCTGATTGTAAAGCTCTTCCAACCATGCCCGGAACTTCGGTCCGGGCCGTTGGCCCATGGCTATCAGATCATCACCGGTAACCAGAGGATCCGGGGCCAGCGGCGCAGCACTTAGTTCCCGCACGCGGGCTTCCAATTCCTGTATGGCGTTGGCATCGGGGGTGCCGGCCCGGTACAAGGCCAGCAGGTCCTGCGCCCGGCTGTCCGCCAGAATACGCTTGAGCACGGCCACTCGCTGGCTTTTCCAATTTTGCAGCACCGGTAACTGGGAAAGCAAAAACCGCAGGTCCGCGGTTTCCTGCGTACTTAGCACCCACAATTTTTGCATCGCTTCCGGCATGGTGTGGGCCTTGTGCGTGGAAGAAAGATCGCAGAGTAAAGCGGTTAGAGCCAGGGCGAAGCCGGTCTGTTCCGGTAAACCGCCCAGCCAACTGAGCTTGGCCGCCTGCACGTGTGCCGGTTCCAGCGGCCAGGGCCATACCGGTTGAAGCAGGCCCGTGGCCAGCAGCAACTGTGCCGCCCTCCGGCGCGACGGATGCGTCAGGATCATTCGCATTTCCTGCCCGATTCGTTCCCGGCTGATATGGGCCAGGGCCGCGGCGTGGCGGGAAATGGCTGCCAGCGTGGAGGTTTCAATCTGGAAATTCAGCCGGGCGGCAAAGCGAATGGCCCGCAGCATGCGCAGATGGTCCTCGGCAAACCGCCGGGCCGGATCGCCGATAGCCCGCAGACAGCGGGCTTGAATATCTGCGCGGCCTCCGACAAAATCCAGAATGGTGCCCCGGATGGGGTCACAAAACAAGCCATTGCAGGTGAAATCGCGGCGCTGGGCGTCAAGCTGGGCGGAGGAAAAAGTAACACTGGTGGGGCGGCGGCCATCGTCGTATTGGCCATCGGAGCGGAATGTGGCCACCTCAATGGCGGCCCCGCGCCGGCGAACCAGCACCACGCCAAAAGTCACACCAACTTTTTGGGCTTTGGGAAAGTGGCGCAGCACTTCTTCCGGATGCGCGGAGGTGGCCACATCATAATCCTGGGGGGCCAGGCCCATGAGTTCGTCGCGCACGCATCCGCCGGCAAAATAAGCCTCAAAGCCCGCTTTTTGCAGAGTATCAACCACGGCCATGGCCGCCTGTCTGGCCTTATCCACGACGTTCATCGGCGTTTATTGTAATCGGGATTCGGATATGATGGGATCCGCGGAATCGGCGGCCCCGGAGCCGGGACGGAGTTGCGGTGGAGTTGATGATGAAACAGAACCGACCATCGTTGGTAGTGCCGACAATGCCGGTGCGCGCGGCACTATGGTTGTTGGCGTTGGCCGTATTGACGCCTGCAGCCGCGGGCCGGACCGCCCCGCAGTTGTGGTTTTACTATTCCACCAATCTGCTGGTGAAAGCCAATGTCCGCACACTGGAGCACGTATGGCGCAAGGCGGCGGCAGACGGTTACTCCCACGTGCTGCTGTGCGATTCCAAGTTCGCCCGGCTTGGATCGCTGGGTTCCATCCGGCGGCGATACCTGGCCCATCTGACCACGGTGAAGGCCCTGGCCCGGCGGTTGCATCTGACAATGGTGCCGGATGTTTTTCAGGTTGGTTATTCCAATGACCTGCTGTCCAATGATCCGTCTCTGGCGGCGGGGCTGCCGGTACGTCATGTCAAATTCATCGTACGCGGCGGGGTGGGAC
>JAJZKY010000445.1 GCA_021803885.1 Planctomycetota bacterium | reverse complement strand
CGAAGTTCGGTTGTGATAACCGCTGAATGCATATAAGCGGGAAGCACGCCCCAAGATGAGATCTCCCTGAAGGGCCCAGGAAGACGACCTGGTTGATAGGCTGGGTGTGGAAGCGCAGTGATGCGTGCAGCTTACCAGTACTAATCGCCCGTTCGGCTTGTCCATAGAATTAACTCCGCGCAGTCAGCGGACATTCTTCATGCCTTGTTCCCAATCGATTTCGTTTCTGGAGCGCGCCTCTTCATTGCAGCCGCGCTCCGGCTAGTTTGTTGGCGCCAGATTGCATCCGCGTTCCTGTTTGGCCTGGGAGAAACCATCCGGGAGAAATCAGATGCCGCGGTCGCTGCGGGCAAACCAACCCGCCAAGCGCCATCCAACGATCAAAGGCGATCCGCAGACCCTTCCACTACTGGCAGGGCTGCGGCTCAAGGCTCCCGGAGCGAATGCTCCTCAAGCCCTGAAGACGCCTCAGTTTGCCGGTGACCATACTGCGAGGGATCACCCGTTCCCATCCCGAACACGGAAGTTAAGCCTCGCTGGGCCGATGGTACTGCACGGGCAACCGTGTGGGAGATTAGGTGATCGCCGGCAATAGTTCCAAGCAAAAGGCCATGCCGCAGGCATGGCCTTTTCTGTTTTTACGCCCTTTTCCCTTCCCATCCTTTGCTCGGCCGTCCCCTTGGTGGCAGACTCCGGTTCCGAGTTCCTTCGCTGTTCCCCGATTTGCGCGGCTTCGCCCTGCCGCTGCAAACCACCGCCTGAGATGCGGTGTCAGCCGGCTTCCTGCCTCTTCATCTCCCTTTTTCCACAAACAAAATCAAAAAATCGATTGCGTGTAATGAAAACCCCCTTGGAAACCCGCTCCACCACGGTTTAGAATTGGCTCACCTTAGCAAACAAGACCGGGAGATGCCGTCACCCTAGGCCTCGTTGGCCGATGAGGGTTTTGGTGTTTTTGGAGGTTCGGTTGCGATGCTCAGGAGCGTATCCGGCGGCTCGCGCGAGCAGCCGGGTGCATTCCCGCGCCAGCGGCGAGCTGCAACGTACCGGAGCTTGCCGCATTGGTTGCTTCTGATCTGTGTGGTTGCATGGATGCTGAGTTTCGGCCTCGATCTAGGAACGACCTGGACTTCAATCCGCTGGCGGAAACGCCCCGAGCTATCACAGAGCCCTCGTTTCCCCACTCCACGTGCGGACCTCCAGCTCCCGCAGTTCACCAGACACTCATCGGTTTGCTCATCTTATCTTCTTCATTTTGCGAATTCAGAAGATGGGCGGTCTGGCGATCCCAGGGCTCCTCACAGGGCCTTGGACTGGCCGCAGCCGGCCACGAGCTTTTCCTCACAGCTGGGCGCGCTGCTCATTGCGAAAAGAAATCACAACGAAGCGCCGCTTTTTATTCACGTAGCAGTTGTTACCGTTTGGAGAGCCAAAATGATACTGAATCGAATGCGCTTTGGCATCATATGCCTAGCACTCCTTGCATGGGCCGCGTTCTCGGGCTCGATTGCTCTGCACGCGCAGACCGCTGTTCAGGGCGCCATTGCCGGAACCGTCTCCGATCCAACGGGAGCGGTGATCCCCGGAGCCGTCATCACCATCACCAACAACTCCACCAACGCGGAAACCAAACTGACCAGCAACCCCAGCGGCTTTTTCAAGGCCCCGCTGTTGCAGCCAGGCACCTATTCGGTGACCATCTCGGCGGCCAACTTCGCTACCTACCACGCCGACAATGTGGAGGTCTTCGTTGGCCAGACCACAAGCCTCTTGCCGCACCTGGCCCTGGCGAGTTCTACCACCCAGTTGGTGGTTACTGCGCAAACGCCCGTAATCAACCTGCAATCGCCCTCCTTCACCTCTGAGGTGCCCGCAAACGCTATCCAATCGCTTCCCATCAACAACAAGCGCTGGTCCGCGCTGGCCATGGAGACGCCCGGCGTGGTCTCTGACGCCAACGGCTTCGGCCTGGTCAGCGTGCGCGGCATCAGCCCGTTGATGAACAACGTTGAAATCGACGGCGCTGACGACAACCAGGCCTTCTTCTCAGAGGAGCGTGGCCGTACCCGCGAGGCCTATTCCACCACCTTCGCTGTCGTGCGTGAATTTGCCGTCGACACGGGCGTTTATTCCGCCCAGTATGGACGTGCCGCCGGCGGCGTCATCACGTCGGTGACGAGGGGTGGAACCAACAATCTCCACGGTCAGCTTTACTTCTGGGACCGCGAGAGCAACTGGGCGGGCTACGTCCCCTACTCCACAATCACCAACTTTGTGAACGGCCAGAATCTCACCACTCCCCTTAAACCAGAGGATCTACGCAAGATCTACGGCTTCACCGCCGGAGGCCGGCTCATCAAGGACAAACTCTTCTGGGTCTATACGTACGACCAGCAAACCCACGTTTTTCCCGCGATCGGCATTCCGCGGGATAACACGGTTTTCTATACCTTGCCCTCACCCACGCTCCCCACAGGAGATGTCTGCAACTTGACCGGCTCACATATCGGCGCCATCACGAGCGGCTCTGGTGCGGTCCTCAACCCCACCTCTTTGCCCGTCAACGACGCCGATGCCTGCGCGCTCGCCGCACGCCAGAAGATGAGCTATACCCAGGCCGCCTATGACTGGGCTGTCCTTACCCAAGGCGGCACCAATGTGAACGCCGGCAATTATCCGGGCGCTTCCAGTGCCGGACTCAGTGATCTCGGCCTGATCTCCGACATCGGAGAATCCCCCCGCTTCGGCTATCAGGAAATCAACATGCCCAAGCTCGACTGGCAGATCAACCAAAAGAATCACTTGAGCGTTCTCTACAATCGCTTGCGTTGGGATTCGCCCGGCGGCGTGCAGACAAATTCGACCGACAATTATGCCCGCGACACGCAAGGCAACGACTTCGTCAAATTGGATTACGGCGTGACTACGCTCACCACCATGCTCACCTCCAACATCAGCAACCAACTCCTCTACCAGTACAGCCGCGAGCTCGACGACGAGGGTCAGCAGCCCTTCACTTCGTATACTCTCGCTGACATCAACAACAAGAGCGGGAACATTCCAGAGATGCAGCTGTATTACGACGGCTTCACCGCCGGCTCGCCCTACTATAGCTATCGCAAGGCATTTCCCGACGAGCGCAAATGGCAGGTCAACGACATCATCTTCTGGAACAAGGGCAATCACACTTTGACGTTTGGCGGGGAATTCGTTCACAACTACGATCTGATGAACAATACCTACGCCAGCAACGGCATTTACAGCTTTGACTATGACGGCAACTACATGAATGACCTGCTCAACTTTAAGAACGGCGTGAACCCCGCAACCTCCGGGACGGGCTGCGACAAGTACGGCTCTGAGAACGCATACTACAAGGGCGGTTATCAGACCGTAACCGGCTCCTATCCCTGCTACTACGAGTTCAGTCAGGGTTTTGGCCCTCCGGTCTACGCGATCGCCACTTTGGATTCCGGCCTCTTCGTCCAGGACAACTGGAAGGCCACCCCGCGCCTGACCCTGGATCTGGGCCTGCGTTGGGACAAGGAATCCCTCCCCGGTCCGTCCTCCAACCTCGTCACCGCAACCGGCAGCTTTGTTCCGTATAAGGGCCTGCTCAACAATCCCAGCCAGAACGCCGCCTTCGGACCGCGTGTTGGATTCGCGTACAACATCTTCGGAACCGGAAAAGCGGTGCTGCACGGGGGCTGGGGCATGTATTATGGCCGCCTCACCAATGGGAACCTCGAGACGGTCCGGCTCGATACCGGCAGCCCCAATGGGCAGTACACCGTGCCCTGGTACACCAACACCAAGGGTGCACCTGTCTATCCGAATGTTTTCTCTACCGGCGCTACGTCCGCCAAGCCTACCTCTTACTTCATGGCGCCCAACTTGAAGATGCCTGAGGTACAAGAGTTCGATCTTTCACTGCAGCAGGAGTTCGGCAGGGGAACGGTCTTCCAGTTGAGCTATCTGGGAGCCTTGGGCCGCGAACTGCCCAACTTCCTGGATGTCAACCTCAATCCCACCACCACAGCCACGACGCTTACGGTCACGGGGGACGACAATAGCCAGGGCCCCTTGGGTAAAACTGGATCGACGATCACCGTTCCGGTCTTCACCGGCTATGGCAACCCCAACAATCCGGAACTCCAGGCCACCAACGGCTCCGGCTCCGTCGCATCGAATTACCAGGCCATCACTGAGATGATCAGCAACATCAACTCCAACTACAACGGCTTCGTGGCGGAGATTCTCAACCGCTCGTTGCACAACATTCAGTTCGACGCCAACTACACCTGGTCGCACGCACTCGACTATGGACAAAACACAGCCGTGGAAGGCACCACGAACAACTGGTACGATCCTTATGGGAATGCGCGCGTGAACTACGGCAACTCTCCCTGGAACGTTCCCAACCGGTTTGTCGCCTATGCGCTCTACGACTTTCCCAACATGCGCTCCGGCAGTCCCCTCAAGTGGATCGCGAACGGCTGGAGCTTTAACGATAGCTTCCAGATGCAGAACGGTCTGCCCTTCACGGCGGGCGTCAACGGCAAGCCCAGCGGCGCCATTCAAGGCGATTTGAATGGCTCAGGCGGCAGCGCGCTCATTCCGCAGATTGGCCGCGACACCTATAAATTCCCGCGGCGCATCGTCGACGATGCGCGCTTGCAGAAGGACTTTGCATTCGAGGGCGGCCGCATCCTGGAGCTCAGCCTCAACGCTTACAACTTGGCCAACCACCAGAACATTACCGCGTTCAAAGCCACCTATCTGTACGCCGTTTCAGGGCCCTCGCTCACATACCAGGGCCAAGACGGCGCCAACGCTTTCATGGTGCCCAACGCCGCCAACAACAGCGGCTTCATGTACACGCCGCGTCAAATCG
>JAJZKY010000444.1 GCA_021803885.1 Planctomycetota bacterium | reverse complement strand
GAAGGAAATCAGAATTTGTCATCCGCGAGGTCCGACACCTGCGCATTGTATGGAGAAACGATGAGGATATCTTTCAATTCCAACGCGCGAGTCTGTCCTTTTTCATTGACCCAGTTCACCCCGGGTCGCAGAAGCGATTCGACGAGTCTTGCAATGCACTGAACCTCCTCGGATGACGAATTCTGATTTCCTTCGTGCTCGACTGGCACGAACCAAAGATTGGAGCCGCTGAGCCACGGATGTCCCGTGATGCTCTGTCGCTCTAGACCGGCCCGCGAGGTCAGGCGACCTTCATAAAACACCTCGGACGTAAATTTGCATATGGCCGGATGCAGCCGCCACGTGTACTCGAGGAACAGGCCTTTGTCTGGCTGGATGGTTCTGGCTCCTTCGAGCAAATGCTCAAGGGCCGAGACCTCCGCCCCGTCGGGATGACTGCCCTTCTGGGGCTGGTCAAGTTGTTGAGGATCGCCAAGCAGCACCAGGCTCTTTGCGCCCTGCGCTGCGGCGAGCACATTTGCGAGGGACATCT
This sequence comes from Planctomycetota bacterium, assembly GCA_021803885.1. Next base: position 4,392 of record JAJZKY010000444.1, on the reverse strand, counting down.
GGCCGGCCTCATCCACAAAAAGAACGTCTACCGCCTCAAAGTAATCCTCGCGCGCCCACAGCCATGCTGTACCTGCGACCACCTGTGCGCCGGATCGCAGCGCCGCAAGCGGCTCCGCGTTGTTGGTGGTGAAGGTAATGCAGGGCGTATCCTCTTCTAACTTATCTTTCACTTTCTGAATGCACTGCAGCCCTGCAATACCGCACTCTTCGGCTGCTTCGACGACCTTATCGAGGAGATTTCGAATCACCTTATGACTCACGGCCGTGATGCCGACTTTCTTGCCTTGGTTTATCAATTCACACATCATTCGTGCGCCGGCGTATGTCTTTCCAGTACCAGGAGGCCCCTGGACTGCCAGCGTTGATTTGTCGAGAAGCCCGACGATGCGCTTTGCAGCATCCACCGTCGATTCGCCTGCCTGCAGGAGAGTTGAACCGCCGCCGAACCTTGGTGGCTGACGCAGCAGCAGGTCGCGAGCCGCCCTGTGCGGCCCAGATGCATCCACGCCGTTAAACTCGATCCAGTCACCCAGGCGGTAAAGCGCGTCACCTAGCACGTAGTCCCGCGGGCCCCGCTTATCAACGAACACCGCGCTTGGGTGCACGTCAGCGGTCTTCTTCATCTTCTTGATGTCGACGGTGCGTGCATCGACGTCAATGGCAACGACCTCGCCAATCTTCTCGCCTCGCTGGCAGAGGGTATCTCCGGTTCTGACGTCCGTCTCCTGCTTGTCGAAGGTGTAACGATCCGTTGGAATCTTGCGCGCCACTTCGAGCGTGGATAAGAACCTAAGCCCTGCGATTGCCGACCGCTCGTCGAGAAGATCTTCATCGGTCAGGTCCTTAAGCCGGAAATACTCCCAAGAGTCGGCGTTCGCCTCGCGACGGTGCCAATCGAGCAGATCGGCAATTAACCAGGAGGCCGCCTGCTCATCGGTACGCAATTCCGGTTCTAAGGGGATATTCCGCTTCAGGGCTGTGGCAAGCGCGACAATCCGCTGCCGGCGCTCGCTCACCGCCTCCGAAGGCGCCCCGTCCGATGGGACCGGACGCGTCATGCGGTGCCCTGCATTCTCCAACTGAAGCCGTTCGCGTTCGAGCCAATCGCGCAAGGAACGGGTGGAAAAGCAGTCGTCGCCGTTATAGAGGACAATCGCCTGTTTGATGGCATCGCCCACCTGCGGCGTGCGCTCGCCTTCAAGCGCATGCTGCATGACGCGCATCGCCTGGCCGGCCTCGTCGAGTCGAATCCTCCGCGAAAAACCGTGAAACACTTCGAGTGCTTTGAGTGAGTACGCCTCGACACTGGCTCGGACCGATCGCCTGACGACGGTGAGCAGATCAATGAACAGCTTTGCCCTCAGCATCCGGTCGATCTCATCTTCACGGACGCCATATCGGCCCATTAGGCGCTTCAATGCAGATGGCTCATAAGACTGGAAATGGTAAATATGCATGGACGGGTACTCTGCCCACCTCGCCATCACCAAATCGACGAACCAGGTAAACGCGTCCTTCTCGTCAGCCGCATTCAATGCCCACCGGTATTCATATCTGGTGGGATCCGCGTCCGCCAGGACCACGCCGAACAGGTACTCTCTACCGCTTAGTCCGACAAAGGGATCTCCCTCCAGGTCGAAGAAGATGTCTCCGCGCGAAGGCTCAGGTAGGAGATTGAGTCCGTGCTCTCCGGTCAACGGCAGCACTTCATGCACATGACGTCCCGACTCTCGGCCTGCAACCTGGACGCGTGCCTGCTCACGGACCCGGACATAGCTTTCGCGTGAGCCGTGATCAGGACGGTACGGAATGGGAATCGGATACCTCGCGAGGGCTGCCACGGTGTCTGTTTCCCACGTGACAAGCTGCTTGCGCTGCAGCCTACTGATACCTGCGACAAGGGACAAGTGGTCGTCGTTTCGCCGTTCCCGGTCACACTCCTGCCGCCATCGACAAACCTCACAGTGCGGCGTCGGTTCGGGATAAGTTCTAGGTCCGCCGTTATCCGCGATGACAGCCCTATGCAGGCGGGACTTCACATATCGGTAGTAGGCAGCCTAATCGAGGACCCGGTATCTCTCAGGTTCGAAAGTCTCACCGGGCGACACCACATACATACATTCAGGAAGCACTCCCTGGGCAGCTTCCAACAGATGGGAATAGAGAGACAACTGGAGAATCGTGGTGGCCTTGGTCTCACGGGCGAGTTTGCAGTCGTAGGCTTCGTAGGACCAGTTCCCAAGCCTGCTTGCGCGCTCAACCTTGCGCAACACATCAGCCCGTCCGAACCAGCTCGCTTCACTGAAAGCGCCCTGGACAATGATGTCCACACCAGCTTGCATGGCCAGAAATGTTTGAGCGACGGCCTGCGCATCGTCGCCAAGATCCTGAACACGGATGACGGCTAATCCGCTCGCCCTCAGATGCTCGATATAGGCGTTTTCGTGAGCTATACCTCGCTCCCGAAGGATCTGCGCATCCGGAGAACTCCAAGCGGGCGCGGGCCTTCTCCCGGTCGCCACGTCCAGATCCAGGACCGTGAGGTGACGACAGGCAAGATGATTGCTCAAATCGCTTGCAGCCAGCCGCAAACTCGTCGCGCTCTTTTTCATGGACAGGACTCTTTAAATTGTATCCATTGTAGGAGTAACGCCCCATAAGTCCGTGTAAATTCGTAATGAGAAGTCGGCTAGTGGACTGTCGCCGAGTAACCGTTACTGGCTCTGATCGCGTCTAAACTTATGTGATCAGCGACTGCATGGTACTTTCCGAACAACAGCGGGTTGAGCTTGGCCGGATCGCTCAGTCGCGCTCTTTACCTGCCGGCTATGTGTTCCGCGCCAGACTGATTCTGATGCTGGCCGATGGCGCCTCCTACAGCTCCATCAAGCAACGGCTGAGAACCACAGCCCCGACGATCAGCCGCTGGAAGCGGCGCTTTGTGGCGCACGGGCTGGACGGGTTGGATACGGCTCACCCCGGTCAAAAGCCCTCCGTGCTCACTGCCAGGTTGCGGGCGCGGATTCTGGCCGCGACGCGCAAACCGCCAGCGGATGGATCGACACACTGGAGTTGCCGCAAACTGGCCGCGGCTCTGAACGTCACCAAGGATGCCGTGCACCGCGTCTGGCAAGAGGCTGGTCTGAAGCCGCACCGGCTTGAGCGCTACATGGCCAGCAATGATCCCGACTTTGAGACCAAGGCTGCCGATATCATTGGCTTGTATCTGAATCCGCCCGAGCATGCAGCGGTGTTCTGCATTGATGAAAAGACCGCCATTCAGGCGCTGGATCGGCTCGATCCTGTCTTGCCGCTCTCGCCCGGTCGAATTGAGCGCCATGGCTTCGAGTACTACCGGCACGGAACGCTTTCTCTCTATGCGGCTCTGGAAACTGCCACCGGACGCGTCCTCGGCAAGACCACCGCCCGCCATACCAGCCAGGACTTCGTGGCTTTCCTGGAAGAGCTTGTAGCCCGCTGCCCGGCCAGGCGGCAGATTCACATCATTCTCGATAACCTCTCCGCGCACAAGACGAGGCTGGTCCACGAATTCCTCGAGAACAATCCTCGGGTCCAGTTCCACTTCACCCCCACATACTCTTCCTGGCTCAACCAGGTGGAACTTTGGTTCGGCAAAATCGAGCGCGACCTAATTGCCCGCGGCGTGTTCACCTCTGTGCCCTACATGGCGCGCAAGATCAAACGTTACATCCGGGCTTACTCGACAAACGCTAAACCGATCCAGTGGAAGTACTCAGATCCCAAACGGCGCATCCGTAGTAACGAATTCACTGCGACAGGCCACTAGGAGATGCGGAGAGGCTCCTGCATAAGCGTGCTAGTCGGCTTTCCTCGGATTTGGTCGGGCCGGTCGTCAGAGAAGTTGGGCGTGCACCGGCGGATGGTGCGGGAGGCACTGGGCAGTGCCGAGCCCGCGGCGCACCCCTGCTTGTGTCGTTGTTTGTCTCGTAACCCTGCCATCTCTGCCCGGGTCGGGTCATCTCTGGCCGTGTTGTCACTCAGGCACACAAAAAAGGCAGTGAACGTGCGTGAAACCCGCATGAACAGTAACCGTGTGGTGATCCCCTCTTGACCGACCGATTGCGACCGGTCAAATATCGGCATCCTGTTCATCCGTCCGGAGAGGAAATGCGCGGTCAAGCACGCCACGGCTTCAAGAATCTTCTGTCCTAAAATCTGTCCCAAGAAAATATGAAACAGGCTAATCCTGCGAAATATGCGAAATCTTTCGGTGCATGTTTTCAATAACTTACGTTTTTTCAATAGGTTAGGAAGCTGAGGAAGGGAACGAGTCCTACCTGAGGAGCCAATAAATCATAGATTTACAAGCCTTCCGTGCTGTTTTCCGTGCCACTCATGGCTCCCCATG
>JAJZKY010000443.1 GCA_021803885.1 Planctomycetota bacterium | reverse complement strand
GAGTTTGAGCTTTATTTCCCTGCCAGTTGAACCTGGTTCTCCCGCTATCGACGTGTGTTTCTCCGCACCCATTCAGCGTCGGCTACGTTAGAAAACAGGAAATTTTAACTTTGGTACGACAGAAAAATAATTCCGAAATTATTGTTTGACAAGAATGTTCGATAGTTTGACATACTTTCAATCCGCAGTTATAAACGCCCGCATATTATAAAAAGGGCAGGCCGAGTTTTTGGAATCAATCGATATACAACACGAAGCGGGTTACCGAATCTAAGGAGTTTGTCATGGGTCGCGGAGAAACACACGTCGATAGCGGGAGAACCAGGTTCAACTGGCAGGGAAATAAAGCTCAAACTCGGCGGCAATCCGCCAGAATGATGGCTCTGATTTCCGCAGCGGTTATGGTGGTAGGAGTTCCGGCCTGGTACGCGCACGCCGCGGATACCAGCGAGACCTACGCCGGAACCTCGACAGGCAACTGGAACGTCTCCACCAATTGGCTTAACACGACAACCGCAGGCAGCGGCACAATTCCCAATAACGGAGTTCCTGCCGGATCCACCTATGACGCCTATATTGGCACAACCAATACCGGTTCGGGAATTGCATTTACCACCAACCCCACAGTTGATCTGGCCGGGAACACCGATACCGTCAGTTACCTGAACCTCGCGGCTGGATCAACGATTATTAATTCCAGCGCCACCGGTGCCACGTTGAACATTATTCCGTCCAGCAGCGCCTCGGCGATCGGAGGTTCAACGATTGCCGGAACAATTCACAGCCAAGCCGGCGGCATCATTCTTAATATTGGATCCGGCGTGGCGACGATTCCGACCGGCGGTACCGCAATCACTTCGACACTTGGCTCTGCAGGATCATTGGCCGGGAATTTGACAGTGAACCTGTTGGGCTATGACGGCAATCTGAACTTTGGAACTGCTGCCAACACGTATACGGGTGGTACCATCGTTGAAAACAGTGCCGTGGCCTCGTTTGGTAATGCCCAGTCCTTCGGCACTGGTGCGGTCGGGCTGAACGCGGGCGAATTAGCGTATACAGGTGTTACGACAGCTCCGGTATCCGCCGCCAATGCTATCACCCTGCAGGGCAATGGGGTAATTGATGCCGGCGGTCTTACGGGCGCTGATGCTCTGACTCTCTCCGGCAATATTACCAATACCTCCAACAATACATTGACAGTTCAGAACGGCACAGTGAACCTGACCGGAACGAACGAGACCAGTTTTAACGGGGGTACCTTGCAAATCGGCAACGGTACGGGCACTTCCGTTGTCTCGGCGGCCACTGCGGCAAATTTTGTAGGTACCGCGGTCAACATCAATCTTAATCAGGGAACACTCGACTACGCCGCAGGAGGAACGCTCGGCAATTCCATCACTGTTACCGATGCGGGAACCAGCACAACAAATGCCATTGATGCCGGCGGTCAAAACCTTACAATCAGCACGTCAATAAACAATACCTCGGTATCCGGCGACACACTGGTGCTGCAGGATGGCACTTTCAACCTCACAGGAACCAACAATACAAGCTTTACGGCCGGCACTTTGCAAGTCGGCGATGGAACGGGAACAAGCACGGTTCAATTTAATTCCGTGGCGAATCTGCCGGGGCAAACCTCCGCCGGTATCGCGCTTGACGGCGGTACGCTTGATTATACCGGCACGGGCACCGTCAGCCTGGTGACTCCCATTGCGCTTACGGGCACGGCCGCAAGCACCATCACGACACAGAATGATCAAACCGTGCAACTTGACGGTGTAACCTCGTCAGGGGCACCCCTTACGGTGTCAAACGGTACATTCGATCTCAACGGGACTAATATGAATCTCGGCGGAACATTGACTGTTGCAAGCACCGCAACGGTGATTAATTCCAATTCCAAAAACGTGTCAAGCATCTCTGCATCGGCTGGTTATATTAACGGAACAATTGATGGCCAGCACAATGCCGGAATATCCTTGAATCTCGGCGGCGGCAACATGGGCAGCACGGGGCTGCTCGCCGGTAATTTGGCGCTGAACCTGTCCGGTAACTTCAATTTCGGAGCTGTGAGCAATACCTATTCTGCCGGAACTGTCATTTTTAGCGGAATCAACCTCGGCAGTTCCGGCGCTACTCCGCCAGCCATCGCTGCCACTGCCACGGTTGCGACTTTCAGCAACAACGGCGATGAAGGCGGGTCTAGCAGCAGCGCCTTCGGTGGCGGCACTGTTACCCTTGACAATGCCACTTTGCAATACAGCGGAACCGGGCCTGCGACGTTGATCGCCGGCAACAGCATCATTCTTACCGACATCGGTAACGGTACCACCAAAATCGGTTCTACGACGTACAATTTTCTGCCTTCCGTCAACACATTTGACGGAAACGGCCAGACGATTACCATTCAGGGAGCCATCCAAAATGCCGGAACTAACACCCAGCAGATGCCACTGCGTCCCATTGGGGTTACAAATCAGCCCGGCGACATCATGGTATTCCAGAATGGAACATTTGATGTGAATTCCAAGTTTACGTCCTCCGACTTCACCAAGGGCACTATCCAGGTCGGTAATGGTTTGGTTTCAAATGGTTCCGGCGGTTATGCGGCGGCATCATCTACCGAATTATCGCTTGATGCCATCGGCAGCCAGGCGGGTGCCGGCGCACGACTGGCGCTGTATCAGGGTACGCTGAAAATGGGCGTAAATAATCTTAATATCGCCGCATCGCTGGAGTCTACCGCATATGTATCGTCGTCCGGTTACGTTACACCGACTACCAACACGCTGGATCTCAACGGATTCACGACAACCCTTTCCGGCAACATGGCGGCTGATGTGGAAAGCATCAAGAATGGGACAAACACCAACTCCGTCAACATCGATTCGGGCAATCTGATCATCGGTTCCACGGCCACAAACAGCAGCGGGACCTCCATCGGCGGCGGCACGCTTATTATCACGGGAGATAATAGCGCGTTCGGCGATTACGGTGATCGCACCGTCAATGGAAAGACGCAATTCGTCAGCGATGGGGGTGTTACGCTCCAGGATAACATCACAGTTCAGCTTGACAGCAGCGGCGCAACGTACACTGATAATCTCGGTGCCGGACAAATTACCATCGGCTCTCCCGCTGCCGGTGCTGCCGCCGGTTCTCCCGGTGCCACCATTCAATTTCTGGGAACCAATGAGCAACTCGGCAACAGTGTTTATGTGCCGCTGGGTTCTTCAACGTTCGCGGACAATGCGCTGACGCTTGATATATACGGGCATAACGGTACATTCGGGGATGGTGGTACGGGCAACTCAATCTTCGCAAGTGAGCTAACTGGTAGAAACGGCGTTCTGGTTACAAATTCTAAGTCAACCGCCGGCACACTATTCATGCAGGGCTTCATCAACTCCTACAGCGGCGTGATTACCATTGATAACGCCTTGACAACCCTGAACGTTGTGAATGCTGCCGTCGGATCACTCAACAGCTTTGCCTTCAACACGGGTGGCACGCTGGTCGCCGGAGGTAACTACACTGCAAGTAACCAGATCATCGGCCCCGTTACCCTGAATGACAACAACGCAACCGATATCATTGATGCCAATGGCTCGGTAATCAGTAATCCGCTGGGCCTTGGCGGAAGTATCACCAACGCCAACGCCCAAACCACGCTGCTGTTGCGAAATGGCGCGTTCGACCTTACTTCGACAAACAATAGCAACGCCTTCAGTGCCGGCACGCTGCAGATCGGCGATGGCAGTGCCACAACCACCACCGCCCAATTTGGCCGCGGTGGGGGCGTAGCCGATCTTCCCGGATCCAACGTGGGAATCACGTTGAATAACGGTACATTGTCTTACATCGGAAATTCCGCGGCGCAGTTGGTCAATGCCATCACGCTCGCCGGAACCGGTACCATTACCGCGAATGCCCAAACGCTCGGATTGGCCGGCGTAACCGGTGATACCGTTGGTAGCGCTCAGGTATTGAATCTGCAAAATGGCACCTTCGATCTGGCCGGCTCAAACATTGGCGTTGGTGAATTAGTGACAACCAGCGCGGCTAACGGCGGCTTGGCCACCATTACCAATAGTTCCACCACGGTTGTCGGTCATGTGAACATTCTCCCGGATAATATGGCCACACCCACTGCCTCAACCATCGCCGGTAACATCAACGGTGGAACCGGGGCGGGTATCATTCTGACGCTCGGATCCGGTGCCGCGGCCAGCACCGTGGAAAGCTCCACATTTTCCGGGACGCTCTCCGGCAATCTGACGCTTGTATTTACAGGTGCAGATGGCAGCGCCAACTTAGGGGCCAGTGCCAATACGTTCCTGGGCAGCACCACGGTAGAGAACAATGCTATTGTGCAATTCGGCAATGGCAGTTCATTCGGTTCCGCCGGCAGTGGTATTACTCTCAATAGCGGCACATTGTCATACACCGGAACGGCCGCCGCCGGCGTCGGCAACCCCATCACGCTTACCGGAAACGGGACAATTATAGGGAATGCCGCGAATATTATTCTCAGCGGCGGCGTAAGCGGTTCCGGAGAGCTTTTGTCGCTGGAGAATGGCAACTATGATTTAAGCGGGAGTAATGTGACAGTTGGGGAGTTATCACTGGATAATCTGTCGAGCATTACCAATAGTTCAACGACGGCGGTATCACAAATCAACATTTTGCCGGACGCAATGGTCGCGCCCGCGGCATCCATCGTTGCCGGTAATATTGATGGCGGTTCCGGGGCAGGGATGATCCTGACGCTTGGAAGCGGTGCCGGTGCCACCACGGGGATAACATCGGAATTTACGGGAACCTTGTCTGGTAACCTCGCAGCGGTGTTCAACGGCGTGGATGGCAGCGCGAATCTGGGAGCTGGAGCCAATAGCTACATTAATGGTACCACCGTTGAAAACAATGCGGTTGTGCGCTTTG
>JAJZKY010000442.1 GCA_021803885.1 Planctomycetota bacterium | reverse complement strand
CTACACCCCCCACATTGCCGCCACCATCCACTCCCACCTGGTTGCCGGGATGGTTGGTCTCCGATGGCAGCGTATAGCCGTTAAATTGGCCCGCCGGCGCGGGAACGCAATATCGATCGCCCCAAAGGGCCGCCAAGTTCCAATAAGGTGAGCGCACGGCGGCCAGCGTGGTCAACCGCAGCACGTAGGGGTAATACGACCCGTTCGATGGCCCCGTGGGAAAGGCGCTTCCCGTGTAATAGCCGTATTCCAGTGGCCAGGCGTCCGTGATCGCCCCGGGACGCGGCGAAAGCGCCGCTGGACAGATCAGCGACGGCGGCGTGTGGCCGTACATGATATTCCACCGGACCCCGCTCCAGCCCAAAGGCCCGTCCTCGCCATAGTTCACGCCGTCAAATGTGGTGCTCACGCCGTAAAATTCATGAAAAAAACTCATCAGGCTGGTATTGGTGTTGAAGTACGCCCCCACCATCGCGCCGCCCCCATTGGCCATGAGGACGTCGTTGTTTTCCTCGGCGTACATCAGCGTGGAGAGCGTGAGCGATCGCACATTGGCCGCGCAGGCGATACGTAGCGCCATCCGCCGGGCTTTGGCCAATGCCGGCAGCAGCAAGGCGATGAGCAAGGAGATGATCAGAATCACCACCAAAAGCTCGACGAGAGTGAACGCGCGGCCTGCGGGCCGCGAGACGGGAGACGGGAGAACCGTCCCGGCGCGGCCGGGAGTCGCGGATGGGCGCAGAGGGACGATGGGCGGCCTGCGGGCCGCGAGAGGGTAGAGGGTGGAAGCGTAAAATGCCGGCAGGATGCCGGCGGTCCGGCTGGGTGCGCAGGCATCCCGCCTGCATTTTCCACCGGCAACCGCACGCTGCCCGCCCAGCCCAGCCGCAGTCGTCTGCCCAGCCATCGCCTGCCGTGCGAATCGAAAGCGATCCATGATGATTCTCCTTCTTACTGGCCGAAACTGCCCTGAAACGTTCGCGACTCCGCTGCTACGCGGAACCGGGGCGAAAAGGAAGGCCGGGATTTTTTTCCCCGGCCCTCCCTTGGTCATCTGTTTGGCCCGGTCGGCGGGTTTGGCCCTGGGGCCGCCGCCGCACAGCCGGTCCGCCGTCAGGCTCGGCGTTGCCGGCGGCCGGAGGCCAAAATCCCCAATCCGCCCAAAGCCAGCAGCCCCAGCGTGGCTGGTTCGGGAATCGCGGGAATGGTCAGCGTGCCATTGGTGACTCCCGCGCTGGTAAAAAAGCTGGAACCAAGATGTCCGTAACCGTAAATACCCGGCCCTTCCACCACGCCGCCCAAAATCAGGCTTGTGATGCTGTCCGTCCCGGAATAATCCAGAATCATTTTGGCACCGGTCGCAATCGATACCGTGCTGGTGGATGCCAAAAATCCGGTATTAATCTGCAACGTGCCGTCTTGCACACTGGTATTGCCGTTATACGTGTTCCCAGTGCCCGATAGAATCAGTTCTCCATTGTGATTGGTGCTGCTGTCCAGCAGCGTCAGGCCCCCGTCCGTCCCGCCCGGTGCCGCCGGATCGCTTAGCAGATTTTGGGCGATGGTAATGGTCTTGCCGTTGGTGTCAATGACCGCCCCGCCCGCCTGCACGTTGGCGGTCGTCAGACCTTGCATAAAACTAGCGCTGCTCGCATTGGCCTGCAGCGTGCCGCCGTTGAAATTGAAGGTGGCGGTGTCACCAGTGCCGGTGGTGTGCATATTAACGTTGCCCGTCGCCAGCGTGCCGCCGTTGAGGTTATAAACGGCCGTAGTGTCGGGATAGCTGGGGTTCGTGCTCGTGCCACCCACCATGGCGACCTGGCCCGTGTTCACCAGGCCCCCGTCCTGGTTGACCGTGCCACTGCCGCCGACAGCCAAACCGAGGGTACCGAGCACGTCCGCTGTGGGAGTTGAGGCATTTTCCACGTAGTTGTTCAGCGTTCCCCCGTTGACGTTCAACGTACCGGCGACCCCGGTTGATTGGCCTACTCGCAGGCCACCGTAAAGATTGGACACATTGATATTCAGCGTCCCGCTGTTGAGGTTGTAGGTGCCGTTGTTTCCGGGCCCGCCCACGCCGATGAAGGCGTCCCAGACGTAACTGCTGGTCGACCCGACGGTTCCCACGTTCACCGTGGCATTGTTGCCTTGGGTCATCACGCCCGAGTTAACGCTAAAGCCACCCTTGATGGTCTCGCCACTGTTGACGCCGGTGACGTTAAGATCGGCGTTCGCGTCCAAGTTCGCTCCGCCCAACACAGCCAACCCTTGGACGGTACTGGCAGCGGAACCGCTGAGCGTGACGGTAGGAGCGCCGGAGCCGCTATTCTGGATAGATAACGCTGCGCTGTTGGTCGTCGTTATGCCGCCGCTGAAGTTGAACGTCGCAGTGCCGGCACCTTGGAACACCACACCGTTGCCGGCCGCATTGGCGGTGAGCGACACAGGCGCGGACACGTTATACGTCAGGCCCGCTGCGCCGGCATCGGCATTGAGATTGGCAACGACGGAACCGGCCGCCGGAGCGACAAGATCGAGGGAGGATCCCGAAGCGGCGGCGATGTTGATGGTGGCGGCGCCGCTGGTCGGCCCCGTACCTTGAAGGTTGATATCCGCAGCCTGAAACGCGCCGCTGATGTCATCCGTATTGGTGTTGGTCAGGCCATCGGCTAGCACCGTGCTGTTGTTGCCGACAAACGTCAGCGTGTTCGCCGCTCCGCTCACGGGCGTAGACGACCAATCGGTCCCCGCGGACCACTGGTCTGTAACCGCATTGTTGGGGGTGTAGGTGTAGGTGGTGGCCATAGCTGTGCCGGCCGCCCCTACCGCGGCTAAAGCGGCCAATGCCATCGCTGTCCGAGCGGTTAAACCGCCCACATGAAACCGTGAGAATTGACAAACTTTGGATAACATAAAAAACTCCTTTTGCTCCCTCGGGGAGCCTTTTTGATTATCCGCCAGACCGGACGGACTGCGGTTGGCCGCAACGTGCGGCCCAAAACTACACTTCAATTGACTTGCCATCGTATGGCCTCCTTATAAATTTTCCCGAATGCCAATTGGGCCTGTTCGATTTCGGGACAGGTCCCGAATGCCAATTGGGCCTGTTTGATTGCGGGACAGGTCCCAACCCTCGGGAGATACCTTCAACTTGCCCCGCGGACCGAACGATCCACGAAAAAAGGCCAGTTTAATTTTCATGGCCTGCGCCGGGCATACACCGCAACGCCCGTTAGACCAAGCCACCTGCTTATGGTATTTCCTGGCCGGGCGAAAAACAATGACAATTATCGTAAAAAAGAGTGCATTTTTTCATCATTTTTAGCGGATGAAAACGCCGGGGAAATGAGGCAACCGGTGGGGGTGTGGCCATATTTTTTGGCATCAAGCGGCGCGGGCCCGCATGGCCCACCATTGTTGGTGTTGGTTGCTCTCACGCATCGCCAGTAGCGTCATCATGGCGGCGGCATGGTCGGCATCCCATTTCATACCGGAGCGTTTCAGTCGTAAGGTCAGCGTCTTACACATCGCCTCGGTCGGCCCTGATCCGATATCCCATCCTTTGGCCAGGGCGGCGCGGTAATCCAGCATCTCGAAGCGTTTGAGCGCATAGTCCTTCAAGATGCGTAGTTGCTCCCTTTTCTTCGGGCTGCGCATGCTCCTGGTCAGTTCGTCAATCGCCTTGAACAACGGGCGTATCCCCACTGTTTTGAGTTCTGTCAGCCGCGACTGGACCCAGAGTCGGGCCTCCAGCGTATCTCCCAGGCAATCCTTGGCCGCCGCGTGCAGGTGCTCGCTGAGATGAAAGATGTCCAACAGCATCGCCATCAAGCCCGTCAAACTTGTGCATAATACATTGAGTATCCAACCTGCACCGTCGGTCAGCGACAAGAGTTCCGTCGCCTTCGCCAAATTCAGTTGGGCCGCATAAGCCTTGAACAAGGCGGCAAAGGCTCCACACCGATGTTCCGTCGCCAAGACATGCCGGTGGGTCTTGGATTGATCGTAAAACACCCCGATCTTCATTTCCCGGAAACGCTCCTCGTGTCCCGGACGCGCCGGTGCCAAAGGCTTGATATTGCCCACGCCTTGCCGCGACCATTGCTGGCGTCGCGTGGTCTGATCCCGCCGCCTTTTATCCTTCTCCGCCTGCGTGACCATCGGGGCCATCACCCCGTCAATACCTGCGTATACACGCCTCTTGGAAGTCCCTTCCACGACCGCCTCTTCCGCCGTCCAGGAAGCCTTCAGTTCCCCGCTTTCGCGGGCCTTGGCCACCTTGGCACCCTCGGCTTCCACCGCCTGACGCAGACGCTCCTTGCCCATGGGCAGGCCGCCGATACGACGGGCATCCTCGGCGGCGGAGACAAAATCTTCGTTCATCGCCAAACGGCACAGAATTTCCATCGCGCCAGGTGAAATACGCGACCCCGTGATCCCCAGCGATTCGTCGGACGGCATCCGCCCGCCGGTTTCCGCACTCCAAAAATAACGCCGCTCTACCACTATCTCACCGGCCACCGTCAACACACGGGCTTCACGCTGGCCCTTGTCCCGAAGAACCACTCCCTCTTGAGGGGGAAAAAGCCGTCTGTTTTGAAGACGGCACGCCGTTCACACGCGATTGCACCAAGTCTTGAAAACATTCTCGCGTTAACCCGGATATTTCATCAGTTTTAACAAATGGAAGCCCGATGTTTTCGGATCGGTTGCGGCCGCGAGGAATTTTCCGTTTTTTTGAATAACGCGCAGACCGCTCCCCAGCCCCCCAATATCTATACATACTATTCTGATTCATGCGTTTTTCCTTTCTTTTCTTGTGGCCAATTCCGATTTATCCTGTGGTTTGTTGATCTATATGTAGTGCGGTCAATCCCCCGAGCTTTTCGCATACCAGTTTGAACAACGCCTGTAATGGATAGGCGCTGGAAAGGTGCAGCACTAATCGACG
>JAJZKY010000441.1 GCA_021803885.1 Planctomycetota bacterium | reverse complement strand
GGCCGTCCAGAAGAAGCATTAGCACGTTTTCGGGCAGCTATTGCGCGGGCACCAGAGCACGGTCCGGATTACATGCAGTGTGGGGATATACTACAGGAATTGGGGCGGTTAGGGGACGCGATAAAGGCGTACCAAGCGGCCTGTGAGGCGCTGCCAAATAACGCTGAGGCCTGGATCCAATTAGGTGGGTGCTTCCACATGATCGGTGTCGTGCCAGAGGCCGAGCGGTGCTACAAAGAGGCATTGCGGGCGAATCCCGGGCATCCAGAAGCCTATGTGGCGTTAGGAAATACATACGGGGATACAGGCCGAGTGAAGGAAGCATGGGAGGTTTTGCGGAAAGCACAGACGGCGTACCCGGACTACTTGCCGGCACGAATCGCGGAAGCAAATCTGTTCGAACGTATTGGTCAGGATCGAGAGGCGGCGGGACGATTGAAGGTCCTTCGCGAAGAGTTTCCGGAAAGTCCACCACTCTTGTTGTTGGCGGCGCGTCTTGCCAAAACGGCAGTCGGGCGTGAGGCTGCGTTGGTTGATCTGGAGGCGTGTTTGGGATACGTCCACAGACGGAGATCGAAGGACTTAGAGTCTCTGATACGGTTTACAATGGCGCATCTGCATGACCAGCTAGGGAACCCAGCGGAAGCATTTGAGCACTTTAACGCGAGGAACGCTTGGCGTCGTTTAGTTAAACCCTACATGCGCGACTCAGTTGTGGAGGAGTTTGGGCTTTTGCAGGACACGTTTAGCCAGGAGCCAGCATTGCAGAACGCCGCGTTTCAGACTATACAGAGGCGACCGATATTCTTAGTCGGTATGCCTCGGTCGGGTACATCGCTTGCGGAACAGATCCTTGCCAGCCACCCGGACGTATTTGGCGCGGGCGAGTTAAATACATTGAATCGCTTATTCGTGGAGAAATGGCAACCACCACGACAGGGCGATAGGGAAGGAACACAAAGGTTATTAGATGTAGATCATCTGAAGGCCTTAAGCGACTCCTATTGGGAGGCGCTCCCAGAAGCCGCGCGCCAGTCGGCGCGGGTTACCGACAAGATGCCACACAACTTCCGCTATGTGGGCCTAATTCGTGCGCTGTTCCCGGAAGCCAAGATTATCCACTGCCGCCGTGATCCCCTTGACACTTGCCTATCCTGTTTTATGCAAAACTTCGCCGAAGGCAATGCTTACAGCCATGATTTGGCCGACTGTGGTTTCTTCTACCGCCAGTACGTGACCCTTATGGACCACTGGCGATCAGTGCTCAGGGAACCTTTCTTCGAACTGCAATACGAAACCTTGGTCGCCGACCCAGAACCCACGGTGCGCGCCTTGTTGGACTATTGTGGACTCCCCTGGGACGACGCCTGCCTGCGCTTTCACGAGAATCCCCGGGTGGTCCATACGGCCAGCTACAAGCAGGTGCGCGAACCGCTTTATACGCGTTCAGTCGGCCGCTGGCGGCATTATGCGGTGTATCTGACCCCTCTTGTGGAGGAATTAGGAGATCTCGTGCCGGAGACCGATCGGGCGTTCATCCGCGCCGCGACCGAAAAGGCCGGAAAGGCGGGCGATGGTGCCACACAGGCGGCGGTCGGGTAGTGCATCTTAAGACATTGAAGCGAGCAGCCCCCACCGGTATCGGGGCAACGGCATTGGCCCCGCATCTCGGCCTCCGCCGACCGAGCCATGGAGAGCGCAGCGAGGGCGAGGAGCCCGCGGGAGGCGTAGGTCCGGGCGGGTGGCCGCAGGCCACCTGCAAGGACACCGGCCGTGCGGCCGGCAATGTCGATACGCCGTCCCATTATTGTGGGCGAGCCTCTTGTGCGCCGGAGAAGCGCACGGCTCGCCCGCAGGATGGCCGCGGCCGTGCCGAAGCGGGAGCGGGAGCGGAGGCACAAAGAGTGCGCTTAAAGACCGAAGGCGCGAGGGCGACTGGGACGTCCCGTCGCGCTTACTGAGGGCCAGCGCACAATCGGTACGCTGCAGCAGATCTCGTCTGTGGCAGGCATTTTGCGCGTCACGCGTTTCTGGCGCGCAGGCGACGAAGGGGCAGGGCGTGCGGGTAGCCGTGGTCTCCGGGGGCGCTGCGAACCCGCGTGCTTGCCCGCACGGTATGTTGCCGGTCGATGTAGTGCTGTTGAAGGGCGTCACCGCCGTATGCGCCTGGGCATGACACTGAGGGTCGATATCCACACCGGAGAACGCCGGGTGATCAACTTCTTCTTGGATCCCATCACCAAGTATCTCCATAACGGGGTGGAGGAGCGATGAGTGATGGGGCGTGATTTTGGTACCACGGGAAAGGAAAAGGACAAGCGTCATGAGAGGCCTTATTGAGGCTTTCGTTATTGTACGCAAACGGAGTCGCTTAACCGGGAATTTTTATTGAGGGAAGGAAATGAAGGGGAGAAAAGTGTGGCCTTCTCATTGGCGCGTTGGGTAGGCCCCCTCGGTAGCCCTGAGGGACGGCTTGCCACAGCGGCTCGTGAGTTGACCCAAAAGAACCCGCGGGCCTTTGTGGTCCCAACCCTGCTGTGGGTATTCGTGAATGCCTGTCTGGCGGCGAAGCTTGTAGTGTCCGTGCCTGGGGTTTCGCGTCCCCACTCCCCGCTTCCAGGATACGATGCGTTATTTTATGGTGCCATGGTATTGGTTCTCAGGGCAACGGGGATTATCCAATGGATGGGACTCGGCTGAATCATCCGTTGGCGTCTCGCGCGCCTGCGCCGCCGGGATGTCACGCTTAGTCCCGAGCCCGGAGTCTACACGCTGACACCCGGTATCTGGGCGGCGCTTACCGCAGCGCTCGGGATAGCAGCGCTCCTGCTTCTTATTCAGATTCTCAGTCTGCGCATGGCAGGCCTAGTTTTCGCACGCCATATGATACCCATTGAGGCCATTATCGCCTTTTCCGCCGTGATTCAGGCCTTAGCAGCCTATTATCGGCAACCGTTCCTGGTTTTGTGGCGGACGGTTGCTTTTTCCGGTGGCGGCCCTGGTGATCGCCTTCTTAAGCGTGATCGCGATAGTGAGTTTTCACCGTTATCAAGATCAGGTTCGCGCCCAGGCCCAGGCGCGTGAGAGTTTGGGTCCCCGTATCAGTCAGTCAAATCTCTACCCGGTTGGTCCGGCGGCAACGAGGCCTTTTGTTCAGAGCACCGCGCCCTAGCGGGCTACAATACAGAGCTACTTAAAGATCATTTGATAACGAGGACAGAAGACACCATGAGCTACCCCGAAGGATTACGTAACTATCAAGGCCCGTGGCCGCCACCGAAGGATTTCTTGTTGTCTCCCGAGGATGCGAGAGTATTGACCCCGACTTGGTCGTCCTGGGGACGGCGAGTCTTTGCCGTCATGATGGCGGCCTCCGTGGTGGGATTGATTTTGCCCGATACCGATTTTCGTCGCATTCCCGTGGTGGGGACTCTCATTCATGGTCTGGGCCTCGTGTTTCCGATGATTCGCGCCGTGGCCCTGTACAGCAAGGATTCTCTGGCCGATGTGGCCGGGGTCAGCGTCCTCATTATCGGTATGGTGTTTGTCGCGATTCCTGCCATGTGGACGTATTGTCGCAAAGCATTTGCTGTCGAAGGCTATTCTCTGCTGATGCGGTACATTCATGTGGGTTACGCCCCTTCATCGCGGTCCGTCTACCTAGGCCATTGGATCGCGGTGTGTTTTATTGGGCTGGCGTTGGCCTTGATCAACGTTGTGGGGGATATTCAGGGCTATATGGCTCTTTATGTCTACCATACTTCGCTACGCGTCGTGGCAACGAACTCATCTGATGCCTTCGGTCTTTTGTCTGCCAATGGACTGAATGCTCAGCACGGGGTGGCGTCCAGCTTCTATTTTTTCGGAACGCTGGGCCATCGTTTTCAGTTTCCATTGTTCGCTCTGATGTATGGAGCGAGCCTCGCCGGGTACGCGCTTTTTGTTATCGTGGAGATGATCGTATGGACGCACGCCAGCGCTGTGCTTAAGGCCACGCGTGAGGATTGGCGGGTTTTAAAGATCTTACATCTTAATGGGAGGACCACACGCAAAGAAAATTAGTGAGGCCTGAGAAATTGTCTGGGAGTGAAGTGGGGCAGCTCCGTTTTCTGCATCGGCGCTGAATAGTTAAGTATGTTTGGGCGAAAACCAGGGAGTACAATATGACGCAAGTGTCTCAAGGATCTACGAACACTGGGGGAACAAGCGGGTCTGGTTCTCTATTCAATTTCGGTAACATATACGGGGCCGGGCTGGCGTATATTCAAACAGCATACCAAGATATGGCGGATGCCGTGGGCGATCCAACTCTTAGCGGCGAAATCGGCGCAGGGCTCGATTTTCTTGGTGCAGCACCAAGTATCATTGAATCTGGATGGAACGCGATTGAAGGAAACCCAGGTGCCGCGTTTGTTGACGCGGTAGGGGGCATAGGCGGGGTAATAGGGGGCATAGGCGGCGGCATCGCAGGATCGGCACTGGGGCCGGAGGGTACTATCATCTTCGGCGTGGCCGGCGGCATAGAGGGCAGCAAATACGCTTCGAGTTGGGCTCGGAATTTCCTGACATCATCAACCAGCGGCTTCGGTCCTGCGCCTGCTCCTAACTTAAGTGCCATTGGCGGTGCGTCCGGAAGCAATTTTGGCGGTTCACCGCTCGGCATTCCTGCAGGAAGTTTCGGTGGCTCACCGCTGGGCGGCCTACTTGGTGGGGCTTTTGGTAATTCCTATGGTTCACCCAGTGAACTTGGTCTTCCTTTAGGAAGTTTTGGCGGCACCTTTGGCAATAGTATTGGCAATCTCCTTGGCAATGCTTTCGGTAGCACCGTGAATGGCGGCACCTTCGGCAGCACGCCCGGCTTTGGCAGTTATGGCAGCACTTTTGGCAATACCTTTAACTCCACAGTGGACGGGGGAACCTTCGGCAGTACCCCTGGGTTCGGAAGTTTCGGTAACACTGGGG
>JAJZKY010000440.1 GCA_021803885.1 Planctomycetota bacterium | reverse complement strand
GCGCGGCTCGGCTCACACGCGCGTTTCGGTGGTAATTCTTGGTGGAAATTTTCGGTGGGAATGTAACCGGTCACGCACCGGATGTTTTTCGCGCACGTCCCGGCGGGCATGGGTTTTCCCGGTGTGCCGGGACCGCCAATCGCCGCGCCGCCCCAGTTATGCAACTGCGTGGTGCAATCCCGCGGCCGTTTTGCGTTATTGGTGACACGGTCAGCAGGCTGACCCGTTAAACACCGTTTTCCTTGCGGTTACGGACGGCCGTGGATTTCCATCCACGGCTGCGGGGGCGGCGACCATGGGGCAGCCGCGAGGATCGCAATCCCGCGGCCGTTTTCCGCGCCGCCGTGAACGGTTACGACCAAACGGCGGGCGAAAATCGCGGCACGGCACGAAGAAAATAAAAAACATTCTATTCGTAACCAATGCAAATACCCATAGTTATGAATTTTAGTTGATAAAATTCAAAAATTTTCTATTTTTTTCTTGCCATTTGAATATTCCGGTTTATACTCATTGTGTGAGTTATGTTACAGAGAGGGGCAGAGGTAAGAGACGGGTTGCCGGGGGAAGGCCCCCGGCGAAATTCCGGGATGGACGAGCGGGAAAAAATTAAATTATTTTTTTCTTGCCATTTCGGAATTTCCGGCGTATACTCTCAGTGTGTAAGTCACTGTGTCGGTCGTAAGATGTCGGCGTAGTATCTTTCGGATGCCATCTGTGTCCGGTGCTGACAACGAGACCGGCCGTCAAAACGCGAGGGAACCAGGTTGAATTCCCCGTTGGAAGTATCAGGCGGGACATCCAAGTATAATCACCGGCCTGATTTGAAGATTGCGAATCGTAAAAGCTGGTGCAAGCCGCCGGCGAAAGACGGGTTTTCGGGCATTGTGCTCGAACCGGCTCTGGTGAACATTTTTGGGAGGTTATCATGTCTACTTTTGAATCGTCCAAATCGCGTCGAAATATGAAGGCTTTGTCCGCCGCGGCCGCCGCGTCTGTGGGATTCTCCACGCCAGGCCGAGGCGCATCCCGGGCTGCCACGTCACGTAAAAGTAGGTTGTTTTTATCCACGGGCATAGCCGCAACTTTGGCCTTGGGTCTCTTGGGAGTAAACCGGGCCATAGCGGCTGGCTTCAGCCCCATCGGCGTGCGGTTCAACCCATACAACACCGGCACTTCCGGTAACGGCGGAACCTACGCTGGCGCCGGCTATGGCAATGGCGCCGGAAAAGTCGGCATCTATCCGTTTGGGCCACCCCTGACAAGCAACATAGAGGGCCAAATGGCCCCGACGCAGGTTGCCGGCGCTCTGCCGCAGGTCAATTGGAACAACATTAATTTTGCACTCAACGCCTCAGCCGCCTACAGCGGGACCGGCCTGACTCTGGTTGACAGCACCGGGGCGACCAGCGGCATTACCCTCAGTTACAGCGGTAACGACGCTTATGACTCCAGCTCAACCGGCGGCCCCGCCATTTATGCCGGAAATCTTAACTTAACCGGCAACGCGCTTCTGACGAATGGAGAGCTTAAAGGCACGGGCACCGGCATCCCCACCGTCACTCTCAACAATGTGCCGACCGGAAATTATGATGTATTCGTGTACACGGCAACTGACAACGGCTCGACAAACGGTATGGTCTACACGCTCACCGGCTCAGCGACCACAACCATCACGACCAATGAGATAGAAGGTTATGTGGGCGGCGATATCCACCCCAATCCGCTGGTGGCTAATGAACCCAGTGGCGCCGCCACCGGCGGTTACATGGGCGGGTTCTCCGGCCTTACGCAAAGTCAAACCCAATCCAGCGGAACCGTGAAAGGCAATTACATTGAATTCACCAATGTTTCTCCGAGCGCCGGTGGCACGATCAGCATAAACGCCGCCGTGACGGGAGGCGAAGGTTCCATTAACGGCATACAGCTTGCGCCTGTTCTCACCAGCACCGGAAGCGCCACGTGGGCGGCGGCTAATGCGCCCGCGACGTATAGCTGGAACTCCGCCGCCAATTGGGGCGCGGGCACGGGCGGTTATCCCAACAGCCCGGCGGCCGTGGCCACCCTGGTGAATGGAACGGCCAGCACCGGAAACACCACGGTTGATCTGGGCCAGCCCGTTATGGTCAATGGCATTGTATTGGGTCCCACGGGCGGATCAGCCAATACTTGGACCATCGGCGGCGCCGGCGGTAACAAACTTATTATGAACAGCAACGGTGGAACTACGAACCTCACCACCACCGTATTTACTCCCAACACCGCCACCATCACCGCCAACGATAACACGACGATCAATTCGCCGCTGACCGCGTCGGCGGGCTTGGTCAGCAACGGAACCGGCACGCTCACCTTGGCCGGCAACGATACCTTCGCTGGCAATGATGCCTCCAATGCGCCCTTGACCGTTACCGCCGGGAAGGTCATTCTCAGCGGTACGAATTCGTTCTTCAGCGGCGCCCCGGCGACCAACCTTAACGGTACGCCCGCCGTGTACAATTCATCGGCGGGTTACATAGACCCGGCAAACGCGAGCGTCTATGTGCAGTATGCGAGTCTGCCGATCATCGTCAGCGGCGGCGCTCTGCAGACCGGCACGGCCGGAATTAACGCGGGCGGCCCGACCGCCGGGGAATTCACGCTCCCCAGCAGCAGCCTCACCGGCTTCCTCTTGACGCTCAACGCCCAAGGCTGGGCGGCGCCCGTCACGGTCGGCCAATCCATGACGGAGTATCAGTTCAAAGCTAACGGCGTTAGTAATGCTCCGGGCTTCCTCATGGCGGCCACGAACGCGGGCCAGGTGATTCTGACCGGTGGCGGAACCTTCAACAACGCCTTTACCATCACCGGCAACGATACCGGTTCGGCCAACAGCGGCTCCAACAATGGCGTGACCTTTGGTCCGGGTGCCTTGGAATGGAGCGGCCCCAGCACCTTCACCATGGCCGGTCCGCTTACAGTGAATAGTTTCAACCCCGGCCCGACCAGTGGCCCCGGCAACGTCAACACGTTGACTCTCACCGGCGGCGCCACCGTGAACCTCAACACGGCCATCACCGGGGTTACCGGCGTGGCCGGCAATTCCGACGTGCAGATGGCCTTCCTGAGCGATGGCAACAGCGCCTCACAGGTCAATACCCTTAATTTCAATGCTAACCAGGCCAATGGCTTTGAGACGCCCAAGAGCGGCTGGTCCTATATAAGTTCCGCCGATTCCACCTTGGACGTGAACTTCGCCAGCGGCGTAACCCTGCCGTCGGGCACCAGCGGTGGCCCCGGCAACGATAAGATGGTCATATCCACCTTTACCAACCCGGGCACCGGCGGAGCGTCGCAAGTGGTCTGGAACCTCGGCGGCAATACCCAGCTTCTCCACGTGCTGCACGTGACCGCCAATGGCTATACCTATAACAATCCCACCACCGGCGCCAGCGGTATCCTGGATGGCGGCCATGTCACCATTGAAAATGGCACGCTCGGCGCGCACGGATTTGCGATTACCGAAGGGTCCACGCTGGAGATCGCCAGCGGCGCCAACGTGGGTGTGGAAAAATACGGCCTGAATCTCCGCAGTGCCGTTCCCACAAACTCCTTAAGTCAGCCCGTCAACGCCGCCCCGACGGCGCAAACCAGCGTTTTGCAGATCGATTCCGGCGGAACCTTTACGGCCAGAGACCATATCGGTGATAACTCCCCGGACCAGGGTGGTGAGATTCTCTTCAACAACGGCGGCACCCTGGCCGTGGATACCACCTTTACGGATGCGACCAATGCGCTGCGGAGTCCGAGCAGCTCGGGCAATCTCGGCCCGTGGGTTTCTCCCGGCATCTCCATGGTGGTCGCCGGCAGCGGCAACGCCACCATCAACACCGAAGGCGAGGACGTGATGCTCACGGGTACCGGAACCTTGAGTGGGGGCGGCACTGCCGATACCTATACCGCCACCACCGGCATTACCGGGGCTTCGGGTTCTACGGGTGGCCTGAACGTGAACGCGGACAACGCCGGTGGCACGCTGGAACTGACCACCACCAACGCGGTCAACGGTGGGACCACGGTAACCTCCGGCAAGTTGCAACTGGATGCGGCCGCCAATTTGAACACCCTGTTTGCCTACAACCAGAGCAACAACGGCATCACTTATGACACCGTCACGACGGGCGGCACACTGAGCACTTCCGCCCTGACCATAAGTCCCGGCGCCAGTGTGAACCTTCTCAACCAGGCCGCCGGCAATGGCATAACCATCAACTACGGCTCCAATCCGAGTCCCAACGCCACCGTTCGCAGCGAATTGCTGGCCGGCTATGCCGCCGGCGCGTGGAACGGGACCTCGGCCACGATCGGGGTCATCAACGCCACGACGGCCCAGGCCGCGGGGCTGACCGTCGGTTATTCCGACAATGGCGCCGGCGTGGAAAAGATCATGGTCACCCTGCCCGGCGACGCCACGTTGGCCGGCAAGGTTACCCTGGCTGATTTCGGCGTTCTCAAGAGTCATTTTGGCATGACCTCCGGGGCGCAGTGGAATCAGGGTGATTTCAACTACGATGGAAAGGTGAACCTGTCGGACTTTGGACTCTTGAAAGTCAACTTCGGCAAGTCTCTCCTTGCCCCGGCGGCGACAACCGCCTCGACACCCGAACCCGCCACGCTGGCCCTGCTGGCCGTGGGCGGACTGGGCCTGCTGGCCCGGCGGCGTCGCAAACACGCCTGAAAGAAAAGGGATAAAACCCCGGCGGTGGGCCTTGTGGCCCACCGCCGGAGTCTGCCTGGGCGTGACCCGGATTGCGGAGTTACCACCGGGATTGCGGAGTTACCACCGGGAATTCCCACCGAGCCGCGCGCCGCCGGGAATTACCTCCGAGCCGCGCGCGTAAGCAAGCGGAAAGGGAAAGGCCCGATACGATCCATGTCAATCCGTTCGCTTATGCGCGCGGCTGCGATATGGTGGCGCAACGGTGGGGAAGAGTTT
>JAJZKY010000439.1 GCA_021803885.1 Planctomycetota bacterium | reverse complement strand
GCCGCCGTTTGCACCGGGGCCGCCTTTTATCCGGCCAAATACCGCAGCGATTGGAACCAGTGGGTCGAGTCCGTCACTCCCGCCGGCTTGCACTCGCCGGCCCTGCGCCCCGCGCCCGCTGACTACGCCGGAACCCGCACCTTCCTCGTCCTCATGGTCAACGGCGTCCGCATCCCCGCCCGCGGCGGCAACTGGGGCATGGACGACGCCATGAAGAACGTCTCCCAGGCCCACCTCGAACCCTACTTCAAGCTCGAACAGAAGGCCGGCATCGACATCATCCGCAACTGGCAGGGCCAGGACACCGAAAAGACCTTCTACGACCTCGCTGACAAATACGGCATCATGATCTGGAACGACTTCTGGGAATCCACACAGAACAGCAATATCGAGCCGGAAAACCCAGCCCTCTTCCTCAAAAATGCCCGCGACGTCATCCTCCGCTTCCGCAATCACCCCTCCATCGTGGCCTGGTGCGGACGCAATGAAGGCGTCCCCCAGCCCATCATCAACACCGGCCTCGATAAGCTCGTTCGCACCCTCGACGGCACTCGCTACTACACAGGCAGCTCCAACCAGGTCAACCTCCAGGTCAGCGGCCCCTACCAATGGCAGAATCCGGTTCTCTACTACACCAAACTCAACCGCGGCTTCTCCATGGAAACCGGCACACCCTCCATGTCCACCCTCGAATCCTTCAAGGCGTGGACCCCCAAGCCCGACCAGTGGCCCATCGACGACGTCTGGGCCTACCATGACTGGCACCAGGGCGGAAACGGCAACACCCATCCCTTCATGGCAGCCATCCAGGCCATGTTCGGCGCGCCCACCAGCCTCCCCGACTTCGAACGCAAGGCCCAGATGCTCAACTACGTCGACCACCGCGCCATCTTCGAAGGCATGGACGCCCATCTCTGGCAGCCCAACAGCGGTCGCCTCCTCTGGATGACCCATCCCGCCTGGCCCAGCAATATGTGGGAGATCTACAACTACGACTACAGCGCCCAGGCCTCCTACTACGGCGTCAAGGAAGCCCTTCAGCCCCTCCACGTCCAGCTCGATCTCTCCAACGGAAACGTGCAGGTCCTCAACACCACCCTCCACTCCTACCCATCCCTCACCGTCGCCGTCCACGCGTACTCGCTCACCAATCAGCCGCTCTTCCAGCAGGTGCCCACGGCTCAGGTAGCCAGCCCCTCCAACCGCGTCGTCAAAGCCTTGACCATCAGCCTCCCCGAGTATGAAGCCAGGGCCCATGGCGTCGCCCTCATCGAGCTCACCCTCACCACACCCTCCGGCAGGCTCCTCTCGCGCAACCTTTACTGGCTCGCCGCCGATATGGCCGACTATCGCGCCCTCGACCGCCTGCCCCAGGCCACCATCACCGCTTCCGCCTCCTGGACCCATGCCAAGGGCTCCGACACCGTCACCGTCCACCTCCAGAACACCGGCTCCGATGTCGTCCTCCAGCAGAAGCTCACCCTCCTCGACGCCTCCGGACATCGCATCCTCCCGGCCTACTACAGCAACAACTACGTTTCCCTGCTCCCCGGCGAAAGCCGCACCGTTACCATTCAGTACCCGGCCACGGCTGCCACTTCCGCCCCGCACCTCACCCTCCGCGCCTGGAACCTTACCCAGCGCACCATCCCCGTCGCGACGCAGTAGCCGCACACGATCCGCTCCCAGTCCTCCATTGGCAACCTACGACCGCCAACTGGGGACTGGGGGCTGAAAACCGGCAACTCCCCTCTGTGTTAGCTTGAAAAAAGGAAAGGGGTGGCCATCTGCCGCCCCCGATCTATCTCTATGCCGCCATCGCCGAACCTGTTTTCACCGGATAACTCGCAAGGCTCGGTTTCCCATTCCAGCTCGGCTCCCCCCTGGCTCGTCCGCGCCGAGTTCTTCCTTCGCGTCATGGTCCGCCTCTACGTCGGCGTCGTCGTCCTCGCACTGCCCTGGACCCATTTCTGGACAGACAACCGCCTGCTCCTCTACTACGCACCACTCGCAAAAATTGCGTTCAGCGGCATCACCCGCGGCCTCGTTTCCGGCCTCGGCATCTTGAATGCCTGGATTGCGCTCTCGGAAGCCATTCACCACCATGAAAGATGAACCTATGTCGAATGATGAACTCATCCCCCTGGACCCTCCTCAGCCGCTCGCCTCTGCTCCGCTGGCCTACGAAAATCCCGGCTTCCTCAACAGCTCCGACGGCCGCATCGTCCGCATCCTCGCCGAATACTCCGAGCCGCTCGCCCGCTTCCGCCACGAGCGCATCCAGGACACCGTCGTTTTCTTCGGCTCCGCCCGCTTCCGCGCCCTAGATGATGCCACCCATGAACTGGAACTCCTTGAAAATACAGGCTCTCAGCGCCCAGCACCGCCCGAGGAACAGCCCGCCCGCGCCCGCGAAGGTCGCGCCGGCGTCAGCCCACTCCGCCTCCGCCGCGCCGAGGCCGCCGTCGAAATGGCCCGCTACTACGAGGACGCACGCAAGCTCGCTCACCTCCTCACTGAATGGAGCATGGGCCTCAAATCCCACCGCCACCGCTTCGTCGTCACCTCCGGCGGCGGGCCCGGCATCATGGAAGCCGCCAACCGCGGCGCATTCGAGGCCGGCGGCAAAACCATCGGCCTCAACATTCGCCTTCCCTTCGAGCAGCAGCCCAATCGATACATCACACCCGCCCTCAATTTCGAGTTCCACTACTTCTTCATGCGAAAATACTGGTTTGCCTATTTGGCCAAGGCGCTAGTAGTCTTTCCGGGAGGATTTGGCACGCTCGACGAAATGTTCGAGATCCTCACGCTCTCTCAAACGAACAAGCTCGCCAAAAAGATCGGCATTGTCGTTTATGGCTCGTCATACTGGAAGCAGGTGATCGACCTGGATGTCCTCGTCCAGAAAGGCTCCATCTCTCCGAAGGACCGGCAGCTCTTTCAGTTCGCGGATACCCCGGAAGAAGCCTTTACTCTCTTGCGAGATGGTCTCATTCACAACCACCTCGAACGGGAAGAACTCTGGCGCGAGGGCGAAATGGAACTCCCCGAGATCGCTCACACGCGAAGGTAATAATCAAATGGTTACAGCATCGAAATTTGCGCTCATTTCGCCGTCCGGTCATCTGGCGTTCATCTCGCTCATGGATACTGGTAGCGAAGTACATGGGGGATAGAGATATGGCGGGATCGCAAAAAATCTCTTATTTCTGGAAAGACACGAAAGCTGCGGGAGCCTGCAAAACCGGCGTTTCGCTTCACAGCCACACCAACCAGTCGAAGGAAACCCTCGACTTCGTAGCCAACTGGGGCGCTCAGTTCCCCTTCCTGCGCCCCTGGCTCGAAAGGGCTGAAAACGGCGCCCGGGACGACTACGGCGTCCAGGTCCAGTACTCGCGCGCCTACTGGACACCGCCCCTCACGCCCATCCTTGCCTACGAGCTCGAAAGCAAGCAGATCCAGAACAAGCTCGGACTCAATGCGCTCGTCTCCATCACCGACCACGACAGCATCCAGGCGCCGCTGCTCCTGCGCAACGTTCCCGCCGCCCGCCAAATCCCGCTCTCGCTCGAGTGGACAGCCCCCTTCGGCGGCGATCAGGCCTTCCACATCGGCGTCCACAACCTGCCCAGCGACCAGGCCGTAACCTGGATGGACACCCTCTCCGAATACACCCGGAATCCCAGCGCGCCTCGCCTCACCGAACTCCTCGACGCCCTCCACGCGCTCCCCGATACCCTCATCATCTTCAACCACCCCGAGTGGGACCTCTACCTCATCGGCCGCGAAAAGGCTCACCAGCGCGTCAACGAGTTCCTCACCCAGAACCGCCAGTTCATCCACGCCCTCGAACTCAACGGCCTCCGCAACTGGGAAGAAAACCGCCGCGTCAAGCACCTCGCCGAAAAGTGGAACATGCTCCTCATCTCCGGCGGCGACCGCCACGGCTGCGAACCCAACGCCAACGTCAACCTCACCAACGCCTCCACCTTCACCGAGTTCGTCCACGAGGTCCGCGACGGCCACAGCCACGTCATGTTCATGCCCCAGTACGCCGAACCCTGGAAGCATCGCGTCCTCGCCTCCACCCTCGACGCCATCCGCGACTACCCGGACTTCCCGCAGGGCTCGCGCCTCTGGGACGAACGCGTCTTCCATCCCGACAAGGACGGCTCCATGCGCAGCCTCAATCAGATGTGGCCCACCGGACGCGCCCCCTGGTACATGCACTACGGCATCCGCATCGTCCGCGCCATGGGCACCGGAACACTCTCCAAGGGCCTCCGCCTCGCCTGGAGCGACGCCCAGGATCTCAAATACCGCCTCGGCGACGAAACCGCCTGAGCACCAACCTCTGGATTCACAACACCCCGGCACGGCTCCCCGCCGTGCCTTTTCTTTTCAACTGCCCGCCGGGCGAGGCAATCCCCGGACTGAAGCTCGCCATCCTGCCATCCGCCGTGTAGCCGATGGTCTGCGTCACCGATCCGCCGACGCTCATCGTCTGCAGCAGGTCGTTCCCGGTTCCGTAGCCGTATGTCGTGGTGGTGGGCCCGAGCGTTTGCGTCAAACGGTTCCCGTCCTTGTCATACGTGTAGCCATACGTCCCGTAGCTGCCCGTCGCACTGCTCAACCGCTGCAGGCTGTCATACACAAAGCTCTGGCTGTCGGCGGAGTGGACCCCATCCGCAATCGTCTTCACGTTGTTGGTGGGATAGTACGCATAGCTCAGGTTCTGCAGCACCGAGCTTCCCGTATCCGTGATCCCCGTCATCCGGTAATCCTGGTCGAAGCCGCGCGTCTCCGCTACGCCGTTTCCATATGTCAGCGAGCTGTACGGCCCAAACGGCTCATAGCCAACACTCGACACCACCGGCGTGCTGCTGCCGCCCGGAGCCTGCGCGTTCACCGCCGTGATCCGCCCCATGATGTCGCGAGTATAGCTCACCACCGTTCCCGGGCGGGACGGGGGAG
>JAJZKY010000438.1 GCA_021803885.1 Planctomycetota bacterium | reverse complement strand
TTCGCCGACAACACCTTCGTCAGCGCCGCCGTCAATGTGGTCTTGCCATGGTCCACGTGACCAATCGTTCCCACGTTCACATGCGGCTTCGTCCGCTCAAATTTCCCTTTGGACATCTTGAACTCTCCCGTTACGACTAGCGCTGACTTTTCTTGACAATGGCCTCGGCCACATGACCGGGGACTTCCATGTACTTCTCAAACTGCATGGTATAGGTAGCCCGGCCCTGGGAAAGTGAACGCACGGTCGTCGCATACCCGAACATTTCCGCCAGAGGCACTTCGCAGCGGATCATCTTTGCACCCGCCTCGTCTTCCATACCTTGCATCATACCGCGGCGGCTATTGATGTCACCGATGATGTCACCCATGTATTCTTCCGGAGTTACCACCTCTACGGCAAAAATGGGTTCCAGCAATACCGGGTTGGCCTTCGCCGCGCCCGCTTTGAAACCCATCGACCCTGCGATTTTAAATGCCGCCTCGGAAGAGTCGACATCATGGTAAGAACCGTCAAAAAGGGTGACTTTAACGTCCACCACAGGGAAGCCAGCGATGATACCATTTTCCAGCGCTTCTTCAATACCCTTTTCGGTTGGGTTGATGAACTCTTTGGGTACGGTACCGCCGACCACCCCGTTCTCAAAGACAAAACCGCTTCCTGGCTCAAGGGGCTCAAGACGCAACCATACGTGTCCGTATTGACCGCGTCCACCTGACTGGCGGACAAACTTGCCTTCTGACTCAACCATTTTGCGAATCGTCTCGCGGTACGCCACCTGCGGAGCACCGACGGTCGCCTCAACGCCGAATTCGCGCTTCATGCGGTCGACAATGATCTCCAGGTGCAATTCTCCCATACCGGAAATGATGGTCTGCCCGGATTCTTGATCGGTACGCACCCGAAACGACGGGTCTTCCTGAGCAAGCTTACCTAGGGCAACACCCATCTTTTCTTGATCTGCCTTGGTTTTTGGCTCGACCGCAACATGAATTACCGGCTCGGGGAATTCCATCTGCTCCAAGGCAATCGGCTTACTTAAGTCACAGAGCGTATCTCCGGTGTAGGCGGTTTTCAGCCCGACGGCGGCGGCAATATCTCCCGCGAACACTTCCTTGATTTCATGGCGCTCGTTGGCATGCATCTGTAGCACGCGACCAATACGTTCTTTCTGATCGCGGCCTGGATTGAGCACCGTGGAACCCGCAGTGAGCACCCCCGAATAAACCCGGAAGAAAGTGAGCTGCCCGACAAAGGGATCCGTCGCGATTTTGAACGCCAAAGCCGAGAAAGGCTCGCTATCATCTGCAGCACGGACGATTTCCGCCCCGCTATCAGGATGCGTGCCTTCCACCGGCTTGATATCGACTGGCGACGGCAGGTAATCCAGCACGGCATCCAACGCTGCCTGCACCCCTTTGTTCTTAAAGGCGCTTCCACACAACACAGGCACCACGGCACCGGCAATCGTCGCCCTGCGCAAGGCCGCCTTCAATTCCGCAACACTGATTTCCTCACCTTCGAGGTATTTCATCATCACGTCTTCATCGGCGTCCGCGATGGCCTCTACCATGAAGTGACGTGCGGCCTCGGCATCCGCTTGCAAAGCGGCGGGAATCTCTTCTTCCGTAAACCGGGTGCCCTGCAACGCGTCATCCCAGTTGATGGACTTCATCTTCATCAGATCGATGACGCCGCTGAAGCGATCCTCTTCGCCAATGGGTAGTTGAATCGGAACCGGATTACCACGCAACTTGGTCGCAACCTGCTCAACAACCCGCTTGAAGTTCGCGCCTTGGCGATCCATCTTGTTCACGAAGGCAATACGGGGGACGCCATATTTGTTGGCCTGTCGCCATACCGTTTCAGACTGGGGCTGCACACCACCTACCGCGCAAAACACGGCCATGGCGCCGTCCAGCACACGCAGTGACCGCTCCACTTCAATGGTGAAATCGACGTGGCCTGGCGTATCAATAATATTGATCCGGTGCTCGGCGCGCTGCCCATCCATACCCTTCCAGAAGCAGGTGGTCGCCGCGGAGGTAATGGTGATACCGCGCTCCTGCTCCTGGGCCATCCAGTCCATGACCGCAGTACCTTCATGCACTTCGCCAATCTTATGAGAGACGCCGGTGTAGAATAAAATGCGTTCAGTGGTAGTCGTTTTGCCGGCATCAATGTGCGCCATGATGCCGATATTGCGATAACGTTCGATGGGGGTTGTACGAGCCACGTTTCAGTCCTTGTGCGTAAGGTGCAACCAGTTACCAGCGGAAATGTGCAAAGGCCTTATTGGCTTCAGCCATACGGTGGGTCTCCTCGCGCTTGCGAACCGCATTACCGCGATTTTCGGCCGCTTCGAGAATTTCCGCCGCGAGGCGATTGCCCATGGACTTTTCGTTACGCTTACGCGCCGAGTCGCGCAGCCAGCGCATGGCCAGCGCCATCCGTCGATCCGAACGGATTTCCACGGGCACCTGATAGGTGGCGCCACCGACGCGGCGGCTTTTTACTTCCACCACGGGCCGCACGTTGTCGATAGCTTTGCGGAATATTTCGAGGGCGTCGCTTTTGCTGCGCTCCGCCACCATTTCCAGGGCGCCGTAAACGATTTTTTCAGCGGTGCTCTTTTTGCCATCGCGCATCATTACGTTAGCGAACTTGGCAATCACTTCTTCTTTGTATTTGGGATCCGGCAGGACAATCCGCTTGGGTACTTCACGACGTCTTGGCATGGCGCAACAACTCCTTACAATTAATGCTTACTTGGGACGCTTGGCGCCATACTTGGAACGCGACTGCTTACGGTTTTTAACGCCAGCCGTATCCAGGGTGCCACGCACGATGTGATAGCGCACACCGGGAAGATCCTTTACGCGACCACCGCGAATCAGCACCACCGAGTGCTCTTGCAGGTTGTGACCCTCACCCGGAATATAACTACTGACCTCAAAACCATTCGTGAGACGCACACGGGCGACCTTACGCAACGCTGAGTTGGGCTTTTTAGGGGTTGTCGTGTAGACACGGGTACACACCCCTCGCTTCTGCGGGTTAGCGTCCAAGGCAGGAACCTTGCTTTTGGCGACAGGCCGCTTACGTGGCTTACGCACGAGCTGATTTAATGTGGGCATTTACAATCTCCAGAGTACGATGATGGCAGCCCGCCCTCATCGATGAGAGGGCGCATTCTAGTTAGACTTGTCTTGACTGTCAAGGCAAGTCTTAGTCACATAACCAATTACTGGGTTTCGGTTACCGATACGGAGAGATCACTCCGCACCGCCTTCTCCACGGAATGGACAGGCTCCCCGCGATTCAGTCGCCGACGATGCTCATGATAAGCGAGACCCGTCCCTGCGGGGATCAGTCGTCCAACAATGACGTTTTCCTTTAGACCTCGTAAGTCGTCCACCTTGCCTGATACGGCAGCCTCGGTGAGTACGCGGGTGGTTTCCTGGAAACTCGCCGCCGAGATGAAGGATTCCGTGGACAGGCTTGCCTTGGTGATACCCAACAGCATCGGGGTGAAGCGCGCCAGTTCTTTGCCAAGGGCTTCAAGCTTGATATTTTCATCTTCAACCCGCGCCCGGTCCACCTGGTCGCCGGGAATAAAGGAGCTATCCCCACTAAATGTCACCTCGACCCTGCGAAGCATTTGGCGCAGAATCACCTCGATATGCTTATCATTGATACGCACGCCCTGCAGACGGTATACATCCTGCACTTCATCGACGATGTAATTGGCCAAAGCCTGCACACCCAATACGCGCAAAATATCATGCGGAACCGGCTGCCCCTCTACAAGCTGCTCACCGGGACTAACCCGCTCGCCTTCGTAGACCGTCACGTGGCGACCTTTAGGAATAAGATACTCGTGCTGATCCCCATTCTCGTCGGTGATGATCAGTCGCTGCTTACCTTTGGTGTCTTTGCCGAAGCCAATGATGCCCTCGTGCTCCGCGATAACAGCGAAGTCCTTGGGACGTCGTGCCTCAAAGAGTTCAGCCACACGGGGCAGACCGCCGGTAATGTCGCGCGTCTTGGTAGTACCCACCGGCAGACGTGCCAGAATGTCACCGGGATGAATTTCCATACCCTCATGCACCGCGATAATCGCCTTTGCCGGCAGGAAATAACGTGCAGGCAAATCAGTGCCCGGCAATTTCAGATCCTGGCCATGCTCATCCAGCAAACTGATTACCGGTCGCAAATCGCGGCCCTGCAATGGGCGTTGTTTAGCATCGATGACGACAAGCGTCGACAGCCCCGTGATTTCGTCGGTTTGAATGGCCACGCTCGTGCCCTCCACCGCATCCTTCAAAGAAATTCGACCGCCGACTTCGCTGACAATAGGCCGCGTATGCGGATCCCACTCCGCCACCCGCCGACCTGCCGTAACCGGTGCATTGTCATCCACCAGAATGGTCGCGCCGTAAGGTACTTTGTAACGCTCCTTTTCACGCCCCTGTTCGTCGGTGACCGTCACCTCACCATTCCGTCCGACGACTACATGCCGCCCACTGGAGTGGGTGACCAGCCGAAGGTTGGGCTGGTAACGGAACACCCCGCCCTGCTTGATATCGATGCTGCTCTGCGCCGCAGACCGACTGGCCGCACCACCAATGTGAAAGGTGCGCATAGTCAACTGAGTACCTGGTTCGCCAATGGACTGGGCAGCAATAACGCCGACCGCTTCGCCCGCATTGACCAGATGGCCGCGCGCCAGATCACGTCCGTAACACAGCGCACAGACACCATGCCGTGAACGACAGGTCAGCGGCGAACGCACCTTCAGGGCATCTACACCCAACTCGTCCAATTGACCCAAATGCTGCTCCATGAGCAGAGTATTGCGGGCAATGACGACCTCACCGGTGTTGGGGTGAACCACGTCTTCCGCCACTACGCGACCCAGTACGCGGTCGCGCAGTGGTTCGATGACCTCACCGCCCTCCACGAGAGAGGTCATGGGC
>JAJZKY010000437.1 GCA_021803885.1 Planctomycetota bacterium | reverse complement strand
CGGGCCATATTGATTGTTTTTTTTAAGGAGTAATGGAAATGACTGATTATGCACATCCCGAAGTGCTGGTTGATACAAATTGGGTCCGTGATCACTTGAACGATCCGAAGGTGCGGCTTGTTGAAGTTGATGTGGATACCAAGTCCTATGATGCCGGGCACATTCCCGGAGCCGTGGGCTTCAACTGGCAAACGCAACTGCAGGACCAGGTGCGCCGCGACATTATTTCCCAGCAGGATCTGGAGAAACTTCTATCCGCCTCCGGTATTAAACCAACCGATACCATCATTCTCTACGGCGATAACAGCAACTGGTTTGCCTGCTACGCCTTCTGGATACTTAAATTCTACGGCCACGCCGATGTGCGGCTTCTCAACGGCGGCCGGCTCAAATGGCTCAATGAATCGGATAAGCCGATGACCACGGTAAAACCCAGCCCTGCCCCATCAAACTATAAGATCGGCGGCACGCACCCCGAGCTTCGCGCCAAATTGCCGGAAGTGCTGCAGATCGTGGAAGATCATGGCCAGAATCTGATCGATGTCCGCAGTACCGATGAGTACACCGGGAAAATTATCGCGCCACCAGGCATGTCCGAAACGGCCCAGCGTCCGGGACATGTACCGACGGCGCGATCTATTCCATGGTCGCTGGCGGCCAACACCGCGGACGGAACATTTAAATCGTGTGATGAGTTGCGAGCCGTATATTTTGAAAAAGGGGGAGTTGATCGCGCCAAGCCCACTGTCACCTACTGCCGGATCGGAGAGCGATCCAGTCATACCTGGTTTGTGCTGACGTACCTGCTGGGGCAAAACAATGTCCGCAACTATGATGGCAGTTGGACGGAGTACGGCAGCGTGGTCGGCGTGCCGATTGAGCGGTAACCTATTAATCGAGCAGGCTTGCGCATACAGGAGAAACGATGCGATCTCATTTACCGGCACACCCTATCCGCGATAAATCGCCTGTCGACGCCATGCCAACAGCGTACGGTCAAGCCGTTGATTATGAGCGAATAAAAAGTGCCGTCCGTGAAATTCTACTGGCCATCGGTGAGGATCCGAACCGGGAAGGTCTGCGCGAGACGCCCGCACGGGTCGCGCGATCTTTTGCGGAATTGACGGCGGGCAATCGAATGGATCCCCGCAGCTTTTTGAAGACGGTATTTTGTGAAAAGTATAATCAGGTGGTCCTGCTGCGCAGCATTCCTTTTCATTCCCTCTGTGAGCATCACTTGCTACCCTTTACGGGGCACGCCCACGTGGCCTACTTGCCGCACGGACGCGTGGTGGGCCTGAGCAAAATCGCGCGGCTGGTTGAGGGCTTTGCGCTGCGTCTACAATTACAAGAACGATTGACGGACCAGATAGCCGATGCGATTATGGAGGAACTCCGGCCGCGGGGTACGATTTGCATCCTCGAAGCGACTCACGCCTGCATGACCATTCGCGGCGTTCGAAAGCCCGGCAGCAAAATGATAACCAGCGCGATCCGCGGTATTTTTCAGAAGAACCACGCCAGCCGGTCCGAGGCGCTGGCTTTGATCTACGGA
This sequence comes from Planctomycetota bacterium, assembly GCA_021803885.1. The sequence goes on along the minus strand of JAJZKY010000437.1, from coordinate 3,434 downwards.
ACCTCCGGGTTGCAATAATCGGCAGTGCTGTGACATGCGGTACAGAACGCCACGCACCACGAAAATCGGGATTACTTTGCGTTGCTCGGCTAGAATAAGAAGCGGTATAGGAGTTATCAAATGGCATTACCACCAGTGGAAGATGGTCGGAACACTTGGCCGCATGGCGCGGTAAATCTTATCACGCTTATTGAGGTTCAGCCGGGAGGAGTCGTCAGCCGCATCCTGCTGAAACGTAAAAGCGGAAATGTCACGCTTTTTGCGTTTGACAGGGGGCAGGAGCTTAGTGAACACACGGCTCCGTTTGATGCGCTTGTCCAGGTACTCCAGGGCGAGGCGGTAATCACGGTTGCAGGGAATTCCGCAACGGTTCGCGCCGGGGAGGCGCTGCTATTGCCTGCGGGGAAACCGCATGCGGTTCAGGCACCGATGGAGTTACGAATGCTTTTGACCATGATTCGCGAGTAATTTATGAGTGCCCCAATCCAAATCAAGCGGGTTTATGATAAGGCTTCTCCCGAGGATGGGATGCGGATTTTGGTGGAGCGACTGTGGCCACGCGGGGTAACCAAAGCCAGGGCAAAAATTGACCTGTGGCTGAAAGATATTGCTCCCAGCGCGGAACTTCGGAAGTGGTTTGTCCACGATCCGGTGAAATCGGAAGAATTTAAAAAGCGGTATTGGGACGAGCTGCGCCAGAATCGGCCGGCGGTGAAAAACCTGCGGGCATACATGAAGAAAGGTAACGTCACATATGTCTACGCGGCGCCTGATGAAAAGCACAATGGGGCCTTGGCATTGCGCGACTATCTGACACAGAAAAAATTTTAAGCTCCCCACGGCAGGACACAAAAGCCAAGCCTAATAATACACGGTAGATCAGTTCTTTTCTGGCGACCGCACGGCTGGCAGCTTACCGGCTGATTCCCGTACCGCTGGTGACTCCACCACCAACTTCACCACGTCATTATGGAAAAATAGCGAGACCGTCCAATCGATGACGATCCGGAGGCGGCGGGACCAGCGCGGCATCTGCATCAGGTAATAGCTCCGCCATATCCACCAAGCCAGAAAACCACGAACCTTTATGTTCATCACCCGGCCTACGCCAGAGTAATGCCCCAATGCCGCCAGGGCACCCATGGTCTGATAAACAAATGGCTCAAGTGGCTGGCCCTGAACCCGACGGGTAATATTTCGCGCCAGAACCCGTGCTTCCCGCAGAGCATGTTGTGCCAACTGTGGATAGGCTTTTCCGTCCCCGCTGGGAATCCAGGCGCAGTCACCGATGGCCCACACTTCGGGTCGTTTCAGGCAGTTAAGTGTTGTATCCACGATAATCCGCCCGTGGTCTTTGGGCAGATCCAGACCTGCCAGCAGCGGATTAGGCGCTCCGCCAGTACATAGGAGAATGATAGCCGCGGAGATGGTTGTGCCATTGGACAGTGTAACGCTGTTGGGCGTAATTTCCGCCACAGGCGTGTTGGTGCGTATGTCTACACCGCGTTTGGCCAGTGACCGCCGCGCGAAATCCGCCAGACTTGGCGGCAATTCCCGCAGAAATACCGGGCCGGCTTCACATAAGACAACGGTGAAGTCTTCACAGCGAACATTCTCGTACGTTCGGCAAATATTACGCAGGAACTCCGTTAATTCCCCCACAAGCTCCACACCCACAAGGCCGGCTCCGATTACGACCGTCGTCAGCAGGTGCTTCTTACGCATAGAATCCGTTTCAACATTGGCCTGCTCAAGAACATCAATGACCTGGTTACGCAAACAAATGGCGTCTGAAAGCGTTTTAAACACCATGGCGTGTTCCGAACCCGGAATGATCGTCCGATTGGTAACCCCGCCGACCGCCAGAACAAGCTGATCGTACCCTACATCGTAGCAGTGCCCGCCAGGTTCGTGCATCGCGTGAACGATCTGTTTTTCAAGATCAATGCCGGTAGCCCCCGCAACAATAACCCGGGTTCGCCGCAGCAGTGGGCGAATCGGGCATATTGTATGGCGCGGCTCCAATATTCCCGAACCGGCCTCAAAGAGTAGCGGCGTGATCAGCAGGTAATTATCCCGGCTGATTAATGTAACATCGAGATGCCGACTGGACGTCTGCAAGGCTTCAAGCGCCAATGCGGTGTACACACCGCCGAAACCGCCTCCGACGACCACGATGCGCGTTACTGGTAGGCCTGTGGCCATGCCGCAACTCCTTCCATTCGTTTCCGCCGCCGGTAGATTATAGGCGTCTTGCTTATACTTCGAGATGGCGTTATTAAGCGTGTGTTCTATCCGGTGGTTCCGCCGGATCGCGGTATCGCCGATGTGCTGGCGTGGCTGGCGGGCAGAAAAATGCGCTGATTGTTTCAGGCCGCGCCGACGCCGAGAAAACCTCGCGGGCCACGCGATATTGAATTGCAAAGTTGACATTACTATAATGTGGATAAAGAAGTCCAGAATATGGCCGGCCGCACCGCCGTCTGGATGATCGTCGTGCGAACAGCAAAGCTGCTTCGCACCAAATATGCCGGTGGACGGCAGAGCTTGATCATGGAAAAACCCACTGACGATGGCAACTCACAATCTGACCCGGTACCGGCGGCAATGGTTATTCCGGCTGGATTTCGTCCGCTGCCGGACATGGAAGCAGTGCTGGTTGCGCGGCACTTGGATTATCTCCGCGAGGAGAGATTTATCATTGCGGCCTACCATCCCGAAGCCGATGCGGTGATCTGGAAAGATGGCCGCCAATCCGGATTTGGGGAAGGTGGATGGGATTTTTATTTCCAGCGACTGCTGCCTTTGGCACGGCGGGTTCAAGCCGATCTGACCGATGAGCAACACGTTGGGCAGGACGTTCTGGTGCTTGATCGCCAAAACGGGACTGTTTACATCGCTCCACGTCCGTGTGCGGAAGAGTTCCTTGCGACCGCCATCGGCCAGGAGCCTCCTCACCGCCGGTGCATGTGCGCCCGCCCGCTCAGTGGCGTCATGGGTTGCGAAAGCTGCCCGGCCAGGCACCGCGACATCCCAAGTCCACCGGCAGTTGATTCTCCAAAGGCCGATACAGGGAGCTCCGCGTAAAACGCGGGAATGCGATGGCCAACGATTATTTTTCTATTTCCGCAGTGCCGCCGTTCCGACTGGATCTGACGGTCTGGACGCTGCGCCGTCGGACGGACAATGCCGTTGATCGGTGGGATGGGAAGACGTATCGGCGTGTGCTATGCCCCGCCGGTGTCCTTGTCGAGGTGGCGGTCACGCAGTTGGGATCGGTGACCACCCCTAAACTCCGCGTCACGGTACAAGGTGCGCACCTGACTACCGCGATGAAGGCGACGATTTCCAAAATGCTCAATCGCCTGCTGGGCCTGCAATATGATTTGACACCATTTTACCGATTGGCTGCGGATCACCCACCATTGCATGAA
>JAJZKY010000436.1 GCA_021803885.1 Planctomycetota bacterium | reverse complement strand
GTGGTCAGCCGCTAAGCGTTGAGCAGCGCGGGCAAATGGATCTCGGGAGTCGAACCGCACATTGAGCGCCTTGGCAACCACCTTGGGTGTGGCGTTCATGTCACTAAACATCTGGCGGCGCTTAGACACATCAGGCTCTACATAGACGACGATGGCGGTGTGATCTTGACTTAGCTTCGGGTCCTCCTCAATCGCCTCATTCAGCCCTTTCCGGCGATGCTGACCATCGAGGGAGCGTAGGTTCGTCCCTAATGGAATGGTCAATAGACCAAGACTCTCCTCTTGGCCAGTCGGTTCAAAGTAGCAGTCCCGATCGACTGCATAGATGATGGCACCGAGGCAATAGTCGGAGGGGTTTTCCACCAAGTATCGGGCGATGTCGTGGGCGTGCCTAGGGTCCAGTTGACGCTGAGACTTCTCACCGGTGGATCCATGTTTACGGTAAAAAAGTTATTCAACACGCTGTTCTCTACTAGGAGATGATACATGACCCGATCACCCTGGACGCCCCGAAGCGCCGGAAACGTGAGACCCGTCTTGACACTCACCACGCACCACCAACCTTCCTCGAGCCGTCGTGGCTCTGACCCGAATCCTACCATAACGTTATCGTATCTGTAAAGTTTTTCTTTTTATCTTTCCGCGCACCGGCCCTCCCGCTCCCCGCTCGTCGGCTGGAGCCGTTGACACGGCCGACTTCTCGGCGTCACCTCTGAACCCCCGAGTGAAGAGCGCCCGGTACCCCTAGACAGACGATATGACATCCACCGGAAGATCGTCTCGGTGGGCGAGCTGAAGGGTGCTGTGTGCAGCACCACGCTGCCCTTAGGCAACGAGAGCCGGAGCCGTCGCGATCCTCGATCAATCCCCACTGCAGGCGGGGCGGAGCCCCAAACATGAGACAGACCAAAGGGCCAGGCAACAGGCTCCTCTCGACGAGTCGTGGCGGTTAAATCGAGCCGGCTGGTCGCAGGCGAGATCAGCCGCCAAGGTGGTCTCTGCGTCCCAACTTTGGCCAGGTGTGGCCTCTCTGGTGGCTTGCGCAGACTTGTGGTCGGCGACCTACCGCCACACCGCTCGATCCCCAGAGGCCTCATCTGCGGGCTCGCTGGCAGGCAGGGTGCCACAGTGCGCCGCGGCTGCTGGCCGAGATGCGCGTCAAGGGTTACACAGGCGATCTCACCACCATCAAGGATGGGGTGTCTCAGATGCGCGGCCGACTCTGCCTGCCACACCGCCCACGGACTCCCAGAGGCGTTGCCTGGTTGCTGATCGCGAGGACAGAGCTGCTCCGCCTCGACGAACAAAGACGGCCGAAGTCGATCTTGGGGCACAATGAGCAGCTCCACCAACTATACGACCTCGCCCAGGAGTCCTGGTCGTTGGTCCGCGACCAGCGGGCCGATCTTCCGGACGACGGCATGGCCAGGGCCCGAGCCTGCCCGCTGCCCCCGGTGAGAGCCTTCGTTGCCGGTCTGGAGCTGGCCCTCGCGGCGGTCAGAGCCGGACTGTCCCTGCCCTGGCGCCAGGGTCCAGTGGAGGGTGTCATCCGTTGTCCGAAGCCGGTCAAGCGCCAGAGCTGTGACCGCGTATCGATCGCCCATGTGCGCATCGGCCTGCTCACCGGCGCCTGATCCACAACAGGCGCAGACGCGCCCGAGCAATCCCTGACTGCCATCATCAAATGTGCGCGAGAACACGTAACCTGACGGAAGTCGCCGGACGAAGAGCATAGTTCCACCCCTGCGGTGGAGAGAGCACCGAAGCCCTGGTAAGGTGGAGGTGCTCAGATCCGATCAGATGACAGTATGGGAGATCAGGGAGATGCGGGCGAAGGAGATGACGGTTAGGGACATCGTCCCGGAGTGGTAACCGACAATCAAAAGTAGGCCACTGAGAAGGGTGATCGCCAAGCAAAAGTAGGCCACTCCGAGCCCGCTCCGAAGCGTACCTACTCTCGAGCCGCGCCCCTAACAGCGGTCAATGTCTTCAGTGACTCGTATATATCGCGTCGTAAGTGTCCGATACCAAACGCCTGCAACACTACTGCATCGAAGTGCGCCCGGTCTTGGCTCTCCAATTCTTGCGGCACGCCCAACACGGCCCTCTCGAGCAGTGGTTGGAACGCGTCTACAATACGTCCGCGGTCTGTTCGCGAAACTCGACCAGGATCCAACACGTGAAAGTGTCTAGCAAGCTTGCTGGCATTAAGATCTAGGACGCCCAGGCCGCGGCCGAATCCGGACGCTTCGATCAGGAATATGCCAACAATGGAATTCATCAAGGCGTGGCACAGGTCAAGGTCTATCTCATCGGTCTGTCTACCGGTGAACCGGATGAATCTCTGGCTCACGAATGATCTCTCACGGAGGCGATACACGCAAAGTCGGCGATCGGGATTGAGTGGAATGACGAGATCCGCGAGCGTGTCCGCTCTCATCTCGTACCACTCACATCCTGGTCGGGCTAGGGCCTCGGGTAATGGTCGCCCAGTGCCATTCGTGCCACCTCGAAACCGTGCGATCCACGCAAGCGTACCGCTCATACCGAGATTCGTCAGTGTGGACACATCGTCCGAGCAGCAAAAGGCCTCCGAGGTGGCTGACTCAACCAGTCTTGTCAGGTTGTGTGGTGACTTCAGTACAGGCCGTATATATCTCTGCTCGATTCCATGTCCAGCTGCAGGATAAAACATTTGGTCCCAACCTCGACGCTCTCCTCTGTGGATCTCGAACAGCGTGTGAGCCGGGGTAAGACTAGAGCAGGCTTCGTCAACCCAGTGTAAGTCCGCAAAGCAAGCGTTCCACTCGATGCCAACGTCCCAAAAGTTTGACAACTCAGAACTTGTATACTCCTGCCGCACAAAGTTTCCATCAGACGTATCCCCGAGCCACATCGTATCCGCGAGGTGTTCAACGCCACCCGGTAGAGACTCCCAATGTTCTATGTTCACCGTGGTCAAGTCGAAAAAAACCTTTTCCTCGGGTGAGGCTGGCTCGTCCCGCTTCTCCAGAATGAGCATCGTTGTCACCACATCTGTTGCAGAGAACCAGCGGCCTTTGCCTGATGTCACCACCTCAAGAACGTTAAATCTGTTCATCAGCACCTCCCTGAACCTTGCGCCCCACTCTGTTCCTAGCCAAGAGTTAGAGCAGAGCACCCCCATTCGCCCGTTCACTTCCAGTAGGTCACCCAGCTTGACGATCAAGTAGGCATAGAGGTCGGACGTCGGTGAAAGGACTTGGCGCAGTTCGTCAGAGAGCGGGTTCAGTTGCTGTATGTCCTCGAATCGAACAAACGGCAAATTCGAGATGACTGCGTGCATCAGCGGAAGACTTCGGGTAACGTGCGTTCCGCTCTCCGGATCGATGAAGTTAATGCGCTGGCCGGCAGTCAGGGTAAGCGCGTCACGTTGGAAGGTCTGGACAACCTTCCTCATGCCCTTGGGATCTGACAGCGCGATCGAGCAAAGTTGCAGGGGAAACGCGAACTTGTCGCTTGCCCAGGTACCTTCAAGGGCACGCGTCACCTCCACTCCGACGCTACGCTTCAAGTCATACGCCGCTCGAGCAATCGTGCCTGAACCGCAGCACGGATCAATTACAGGCCCCGTTCGATCCTCAATCGCAAGACGAACGAGTAATTCCGCGAGTGGCCTCGGGGTCGCGAATTGCCCAGCTAGTCTCTTTCGTGAGTTGGTAAGAAGTCTCTCAAGGACAAGTTGAAAAGTCTCCTGTTTGAGTGAGCCAATGTTTACGTCATTCAGGAAGGCGTTCAGTTCAACGAGTCCGCCCCACGTCTCTGAGTCCACATAATGCTGACCTGGTGCCGGCCGAAAGACATTCATAAAGTCACATGACTCTGAGATCCCGTTGAAGATTTCCACCGCTGTGTCGACTGAGACGCCGGGCACTATCGACTCGACACGCCGGGCGGCGTTGTGGAACCGCTTCATGTAGTGCGCGAACAAGATTCTGTTCATCCAGTTGAGTAGGTTCACGCGCGCTATCGCCTGGGAGGGCTCGCAACCGGGATGCTCCCACTTGTTCACAAGCCACCATACGTTGAGCTCGGCCGAAAACGTGGCATCTCGTTGCACCGCGCGTGTCACCTCGTCTGCAAGTCGGTGCTCGAAGTGGCTCACATAGTCCACAAGCAGGTTGTCGCTTACTGCCACTTCCGGACGGGTACCGTGAACTGTCCCATATTCGAGAAGTTCGTTGACGCGGTCGATGATCCGGCGTGCAAGTACGGCCCAAACTCCTCTGTGCGACTCGACATCAGCCCGACGACGGATGTCACCAGACGTCCATGTGTCGCAGCAGCGGAAGGCTCCCGATTCCTCCTTCACATATAGCGCGGCGTCCTTCGCGTTCCAGACAACGTAGCTATCCAAACCCAGCCGTTGTGCCTTCCGCTCCGCACCCTCGAGCAGGGCACGATCGTTGATTGGCGTCTCTGGCATTTTAAGTTCCCACCCCTGCTGAACCACGGTACCGCCGCTGTCTCCGAACAGCAGTACATCTGGAAAGAGGCTGTGGGACACTCCCGTCAGCGTATACTCGCCGCCAGCCCGCCTAACTGCACGGAACCGCTCCGAGCAGTATCGATTGATTTCTACTATGACATCGATAGCCCAAGAGCGCTCATTGTATCGAGGTAACAGTGCCATAGCCGCTGGCCTTCCTCTACTCTTCTTGTTCCTGTTGGAGGGCTCGGTGAACACTGATGCGACCGATTCGCGACCCTAGCTCGGGAATCCAAGCCAGCCTCTCCTGAGCGAGCTGTACATAGTCGATCGCGTCACGCTTGAAGCGATAAACATCCTCATTCTTCTCGATCCCGCAAAAGGCTCGGTCTTCCAGGGCGGCACCGACCAAAAAACTACCGCTACCAAAGGCGTTGTCCAACACGAGGTCGCCAGGGTTCGAATAGGTTCGGACAAGATAGCGAGCCAACTCTACCGTCTTCTGTGTAGAGTGCCAAAATGGACTTTCG
>JAJZKY010000435.1 GCA_021803885.1 Planctomycetota bacterium | reverse complement strand
AACGGATGTTCCAGCGTTGTTTTTACGTAACTCTTTCATTTAAAATATCTTACGTTCATTTTTCGCTTTTGCGTGTGGCCACTAAAATATGGTATTTATGTTTATTGTGTGCTTGACATTAAATTTGATTGTGATATTGTGGTGGCCACTATGGCTGTGCATGTGGATAAATCGAAATCCGGCAAATACGTGCGATACCTGCTGCGCAGTTCCTTTCGCGTTGACGGCAAGGTCAAACACCGTACCGTCGCCAATATCTCACATTGCTCGCCGGAGGAAATCGACGCCATCAAGATGGCCCTGCAACACAAAGGCGATCTGACACCTCTGGTGTCGCTGCGTGAAGATGTCACCTTGCTTCAGGGACCATCCTTCGGGGCCGTCTGGGCCGTCTACGATATGGCCCGACAGTTGGGAATCCTGGCCGCATTGGGTTCCACCCGCCAGGGTAAGTTGGCCCTCTGGCAGATCATCGCCCGCGTGATCGATCAAGGCTCGCGACTCTCGGCGGTACGCCTGGCTTCCAGCCACGCCGCTTGTGATATTCTCGGCCTGGAGAACTTCAACGAGGACGACCTGTATGCCAATCTGGACTGGCTGGATGCGAATCAGGCGCGTATTGAGAATCGGCTGTTTGCGGCGTCGGCACGGCCGAGCGGGAATGTTTTCTTTCTTTACGATGTCACCAGCAGCTATCTCGAGGGGGTCCGCAATGAACTGGCCGCCTTCGGCTATAACCGCGACGGCAAAAAGGGCAAACGGCAAATCACCATCGGATTGCTATGCAACGCCCAAGGGCAACCGTTATCCATTGAGGTCTTTACCGGCAACACCAATGACACCGCGACGATGGCCAGCCAGATCCGCAAGGTTGCTGAACGCTTCGGCGGCGGCGAGGTGACGTTTGTGGGTGACCGGGGGATGATCCGGGGCCGGCCCATCGAGGATTTGACCACGCAGGGTTTTCACTACATCACCGCCATAACCAAGCCCCAAATCGAATCCTTGCTGACCCGTGGCGTATTAACCATGTCGCTGTTCGATCAGGAGCTCGCGGAAGTGCTCCCCGATGACGGCCCGCGTTACATCATGCGTCGCAACCCGATCCGAGCCATGGAGATGGGAACCTCTCGCCAAGAAAAACTTCAGGCCGTGCAACGCCAGGTGGATCGTCAGAACCAGTATCTTCAAGAGCATTCCAAGGCCAGTGTTCAGGTGGCGATCGGCAAGATCACGGCATTATGCCGGAAGCGGCGTCTGGACGCATGGGTACAGGTCACAGCACAAGAACGGGTCTTGACGCTGGCCGTAGATCAATCCGCACTGGCCGAGCAGCAAAAGCTCGATGGATGCTATGTCCTCAAGACTGATCTGACCCAGGGCCAGGCCGACGCCCAGAGCGTTCACGCCCGCTACAAGGACCTGGCATTGGTGGAGTGGGCGTTCCGGACCAGCAAGACGGTCCAGTTGGAGATGCGTCCGGTGCATGTGCGTCTGGCTAGCCGCACGCGTGGCCATGCACTGGTGATCATGCTGGCCTACAAGATCGTGCAGGAATTAGCCCGGCGATGGCAGGCCATCGACGCCACGGTACAGGAAGGCTTGGATGAACTCAAAACGCTCTGCACGACGCAGATGGCTGTTAAGGGAAAGTCGCTGTGCAACTGCATCCCGCAGCCGCGGGCGTCGGTACAGCGGTTGCTGGAACTGGCGGAGGTGATCCTGCCCCGAGCACTCCCGCACCGTGGCGTCCATGTAGCCACCAGAAAGAAGCTGCCATCAAGACGCAAAACGCGTTGATTTTACAGCCTGATATCGCTGTGCGAAGCACCGACTTATACTGGAACATCCGATTCAACACGGGATAATCCCGGCTCATCCGGGCCGCACCACCCCACTCGCCGGCATGGTGAGCACGAGTAATAAAATGCCCGCCCATGCGTTGTTTTTCATAGATGAATCGCTGCGTTGGACCGCGGCGGCCACGGCCTTTGCACACGACGAAGACAGGATCATCATGCGGGTTGTACAACACGGGCTTCAACGTTGGCGGGTCCCGATAACGCTGCTCGTGGGAGGGCTGTGCGGGTGCGGGGCGCCCGGCGTTGGGCGAGCCAATGTGAACAACAGCATGTTTCCGCCCGCGCCCGCGGTGGCCAAGTCCATCGCCATTGATGGCCGGGGCTTTATCATCCGCGGCCGCCGCACCTTCATCGCCTCCGGATCGTTGCATTATGCGCGGGTTCCGCGGGCCTTGTGGGCCAATCGACTGCTGCGCATGAAACGGGCCGGGTTTAACACGGTTTCTACCTACGTGGTGTGGGCTTATCAGGAGCCGCGGGAAGGAATGTTTCGATTTCATGGCCGGAGGAATCTCCAGGCGTTTCTGGCCCTGGTAGAGAAAATGGGCATGTACGCCATTTTGCGTATCGGCCCCTACAACAACGCGGAATGGGCCAATGGGGGTCTGCCCAACTTTCTGCGCTTCATACCCAACATGATGGTGCGAACTTACAACCAACCGTTTCTTCATGCCTTGAAGCCTTATTTCAACCGCCTGTTGCCGATTGTCGCCGCCAATCAAATCTTCCATCGCACCCCGGCCTACAGCGCAGATGACGTAGTGCAAGCCATGTTGACCGCCGCACATATCACCCACGCCGGACCGGTCATCATGGTGCAACTTGAAAATGAATACGGTCCGGGTTGGGGAGCGGTGCTCAACAATTCTTACCTGCGATGGTTGCATGCCATGGCCATCAAAAAAGGGATACAGATCCCCTTTTTTTTCAGCGGGCTGGATCAAGGCTTTGGTCCGCTGGGCAGCGCTCCATTCAGTGCCGCCGGCCGCACCGCCCCATGGTTTACCACCGAATTGTGGAGCGGCTGGTTTAATGAATATGGCGAAGCCGCACCGGCTTTTCTATTTCAATGGCACGTTTACAAAAAAACCCGGGCGCCGATCCAGACCCCATCCGGCAGCGCCATCAATCCAACCTTTGAACGCCTGCATACCCAAGCCGTTTGGCGGGTGTTGGCGCTGGGCGGCCGTGGCTACAACATCTACATGACGGTGGGAGGCAACACCTTTTCGCATTGGAACTGTGAATCGGTGCGTTCCAGTTACGATTTTGGCGCTCCCATCGGTCAGGCCGGCGATTTGCGGCCCATGTATTATCGCTATAAAAAGGTCAACTATTTTGCCCGGTCATTTGGCCACATCTTAGAAACCGCCACGAACGCAACGCCGGAGTACCGCCATTTTGCAAAAGCCCTTACCGGCCGCATCGCCCTGTATGCCCGAAAAAGTCCGTTCGGCAACATCGTTTTTATTCTCAATCCGCATCGGCAGTCGGCGAGCGTGCAAATTGCCGGCGGACCACGGCTAAAAGTTTTGCCTGGTGGCGCGGTCCCCGTGGTGCTTCATGCACCCTTTGGCCCCTGGCTTACATTAAGTGAAGTCTGCGGATCCGTTCTGGGTGTGCAAACCGCCGGCACTACCAAAACACTGGTGATGTACGGCCCGGCGGGGTCGCAGGGACTTTTGCGTCTGCGGGTGGTGCCGGGGGTCAAAATTCTCCGCCGATCGCGTGCGTTCCAGCCCATTGCAGGCCAAGGCGCAATCTATGAGGCACACTTCCGGTTTCCCGTCCATCGGCCGCGCCTGCTGGTTTTACGCAGTCGCATCGGCACTATCCATGTCATCTGCGAAAACAGCGCCATGGCCGATGGCACTTGGTTCCTGCACCAGCAGACACTGCCGGTGGTGGTGGTTGGACCTTGGTATGTCAGCCACCTCCAAGTTGCCGCCGATGGCAAGCCGCGTATTGAAACCGAAGCGGACCTGGATGTGGCCGCGCCCGATGCCTGGGTTTTTTATCCCCACGGCACGGCGCGTAAATTTGCCCCCGGACATCGCGTGGGCGCCGTCAAAACGTTGCCTGAGGCCCCGGCGCTGGGAAGTTGGCAGAGGCGTTTGGCCGATGGCCCAGCCCAACCGAACTATTCAACCGCCGGTTGGCTTACCGTCCGGCGACCCCATCAAATCGGCTACCGGAATTATCCCGGCGATTACCAGTGGTATCGCGCCAAGTACCATGCTCCGATCACGGGGGTTTATACGTTGCTAATGCCTCCGATCGGTGGCACGGCAGCGTTTTTCATCAACGGCAAGCCGTGTGGTTTTGGCCGTCCTGGCCGATTGCCGGTGCCGCTGCATCGGGGGACCAATACCCTGGCCATTCTAGCCATGGCCCACGGACGCAGTAAAATTTGCAGCTTTATCGGAAAATTCCGCTATCTGGGCTTCAAAGGTTTTTATCAACCGGTACGTTTCCTTGCCCCCCGAATCTCCACGCCCGTGGCCGCCACCGTACCCGCTCCGCGCCCGCCGCTCACCCGGGCCATCACCCGCCAGGCCTTATACGCCCCCACCCCAAAACCGCGCGCCGTGGCCCCCTTGCAACTTCCCCTACAGGGCCTCATCACGCCGTGGAAAATCCATGGTGGCATCGGTTCGCCGGGCGCGGCGAAAGGGTGGCTGCATTTCACGGTTCCGCCACACGTGCCCTGTTTTTACCGCACCACGTTCAACTATCGGCCCGATGTCGGCCACAATCACCTGACCCTGCGGGTGAGCTGGGGCCATCTTTTTGCTGGTTATATGTGGATCAATGGTCACAACTTGGGCCGATACCCGGATTTTAACATGCCCATGGGCATCTACCTGCCACCTTGCTGGCTTAAACCCGGCAACAACACACTGGTAATATTAGACGAGCAAGGTCGTTCGCCGCTGGCATGCAAGCTGGTGGTTGAACTGGCCTCCAGTCGCCGCGGGGTCACGTTATACCCCCTGCGGTAAGCGAGGCACTTTCCGCCGGAGCAACCCGCGCCGACTGCTGGCGCCCCCTTGCCTGCTCATTTCGCAGCGCGCGTGGTGGCCGGAGCTCTGCCAGATTTCTCCTGCGGACCCATGGCATTTCATCCGCCGGGCGCAAGA
>JAJZKY010000434.1 GCA_021803885.1 Planctomycetota bacterium | reverse complement strand
CCCAGGATGGTACTGATCCACTTTGCACTAAGGAAATCCTCGATAGCCGTCTGGATGTTGTCCGGTAAATACCGCTCTGCCTGGCGCAGGCCAGCGATGCTTGATGTGCTCCCCTCCAGCCCCGTCTTAAAGATCGAATAAAGTGCCAGATAGGGATTGGCGTCGGGGCCGACGGAGCGAATTTCGATGCGTGCGGATTTGGCGTTTCCGATGGGGATACGAATCATTGATCCCCGGTCAGTGGCTGATGCCTTGATCTGGTTCGGTGCTTCAAAATGCGGATCGAGTCGGCGATAGGCGTTCACACTGGAGTTCAGAATCAGGCACAGGTCGAGCGCGTGGGTCAAAATGCGATCCACAAATTCCCAGCCAAAGGCAGATGTCTTCTCTACCCCCGCTTGGTCCCAGATCAGGTTGACGTTGTCCTTGGAGATCGAGACGTTGGTGTGCATACCACTGCCGTTGACTCCTACTACTGGCTTCGGCAGAAACGATGCTGTGTATCCAAGCGTGTTCGCCACTTGGCGGGCCAGCAGTTTGTAAAGTTGTATCTGGTCGGCCGCCGCGACGACTTCGCCATAGCTGTAGTTGATCTCAAACTGGCTGGGGGCCACTTCTGGATGGTCCTTCTCGTTCTGAAAGCCCATTGCGCGCTGCACTTCCGCCGATGTGTCGATGAACTTGCGCAGCGGATCGAGAGGTAGCGAGTGATAATAGCCACCCGTGTTCACAAACTCGAACTTGCCCGTCTCGTGGAACCGGCTTTCTGCTTCGATCCCGGTGAAAAGAAAGCCTTCGATCTCATTGGCTGCGTTCATCGTATAGCCCTTCTCCTGAAAGAGCTTGTCGGAGTAGTTCTGCAACACTCCGCGCAGATCGCCCGCATAGGGACCACCATCTTTGTCGATCACCGACCCGAAGACCAGCACCTTGCCAGTCCCGAAAACATCGGCTGGCACCCAGTAGAATGCGCTCCAGTCGATTGCCAGGCGCAGGTCGCTCTCTTTCTGCGCAGTGAAACCGCGGATCGAAGAACCGTCAAACGTCAGGTTGTCATAGCTCGACAGCAAAAACTTCTTGTCATAGTCCAGCAAATGCAAACGTCCCTCAAGATCGGAAAACAAAACTGTCACGGCCTTGATGCGTTTTTCATCAGTCAGATACCTGAGGCGATCTTCCCGGATTTTATCCGGTGCCACGCGGTTCAGGCGGTCTGTCTTCGCCTTTAGATTCAGTTGCTCCAGTTCGTCGTAGCTCAAAGCTAGAAAGTTGCGGTACTCGATCGACATGAATCTCCTTCGTGCAAAAAATCCTATTAGGTGCGCTACATGTCAACGGTAGCGGCCATGACATCAGGAATCCATGAAGATTTTGCCAGAAGCGCGCCCAAAAAAGTTACCCTCCTATCGATGGCGCGCCAGAAGCAGCATTACCAGGAACAGGAGAAACGGAAGGAGCGCGAGGGCGGTGTAATAGAGGACTTTTTGTGACAGGATGGAGCGGCGGTTCTTCCAGTCCATCAACTCCGATCTCTCCGCTACTCCAACCTGATCTAGATGCTCCAGATCGAGCGCAAAGGCATGCGCTGAAGGGTAGCGGTTCCTCGGGTCGCGCTCCAAGGCGCGGTAGAGAACTTCCTGCAACTGCGGGCTGATGCTGGGTTCGGCCTCGCGTGGTGGCAGCGGATGATTGATCAAGCGGTCATTCATCACCGCCAGAGGCGACGGGCCGGAAAAGGGTGTCCTTCCGGAGAGCATCTCATAAAGCATGACGCCGATCGAATAGAGGTCCGACCGCGCATCCCCGCGCTTGCCTTTGACCTGTTCTGGAGAAATGTAGTCTGGCGACCCTAACGCTTGAGTAAAACCGGCGTATGTTAACCGCTTTGCGCCTTCTTTGGAAGCAATTCCAAAGTCGATCAACTTGATGCCATCATGATCGTCGATCATAATGTTTTCCGGCTTAAGGTCGCGATGGACCACGCCGTGTTTATGGATATAGTCCAGCGCCTTCAGGATGTGCAGCGTGATTGCGATTGCCCTTTCCGGAGACAACTTTCTCTCTTGGGACAGGACCTGGCGCAGTAGACGTCCATTCACCCACTCCATGACCATGTACACACGGGAACGCTCGTCGCCGGAAAATATGCGCATCACATTGGGGTGGTCGAGGGCCGCTCCAATGTCCTCCTCACGCTTGAAGCGGTCAAAAAGGGCCGGGTCCGATTCCATGGCAAAATGTGGGATTTTGATGGCGACCTGTCGGCCATCTCGCAGGTCGGTTGCGCGAAAAATGGAAGCCATCCCGCTCTCGGCCACTGGCGCGTCGATGCGGTAGTGATCCAGTTCCTGACCGGTTTTATAAGCAGCAGGAAGACTCATCTATCTTGCGTTCTCCACCGGACGCCCTCAGCATATGACCCCAACCTCCAACTGGCTGTGCATCCGGGATTCTACCCGAAGTATAGCCGACGTGCTGCCGGCCTAGATTGATCGTGATCGACGAATGCCGTTCTCGGTATCGCCAGGCGAGGGTCGGTACCGTCAATGTTGGCTGAACTCGTTGGTATGGATGACGAACTCCGGATAAGCGCCCGCGCCCAGTTGATGCAGATCCATGCCAAGCCGTTCACCCTCTGGCTCGACCCGTTGCGGGGAAATCCGATCAAGAAGCCAGTTGAGGCAGTACGTCATCGGCAAAACGAAACCGAGCAAGGTGGCGATGCCGACCAGTTGGGCGAGTAGTTGACCTGAGTCACCCGATCCGCCGGAGCGAAGCACACCGCTCGCGGCGGCTGGAATTTGTGCAAAAATACCCACCGCCAACAGACCCCACAGACCGGCGATGGCATGTACCGATATGGCCCCGCCAGGATCGTCGATGGCGAGGCGAACTTCGAGCAATTCGACTGCAACTGTGACCAGCACGCCCGCGATCAGTCCCACAATGATCGCCATGATTGGCGTCACAAACAAACAAACGGCACTGCTGGCTACCAGTCCACCCACCCATCCGTTGGCGCATAAAGAAGCATCCGGTTTGCCAAAACGCACGCGGGTGACAACAATCGCTGCGAGCGACGCGGCGGAAGCGGAGAGTATAGTGTTCACCGCGATCATTGCTATTTGGCCGGGCACCGCACCGCTGAACAGGATAGCACCCGCACAATTGAGGCCAATCCACCCCGGCAGCATTAGAGCGCAGCCAAAAAGGACATACACAATATTGTGGCCAGGAATCGCTGCAGACATGCCTTCTGCTGGATACCTCCCACGACGCGGACCGAGAATCCAAGTGACGGCAAGAGCGGTGAGGCCGCCAACCACCTGGATGGTGCTCGCTCCTCCAGCATCCAGAAAACCATGCCCCAACCCGTAATTACTGCCCAGTTGAGCTAGCCAGCCGCCGCCCCAGACCCAGTGTGCAAACAACGGATAGGTAAATCCTGCGAGCAGAGCTGTAGAAATACAACTGGCGCGCAATCGCCACCGGTCCGCGCCCGCGCTAATGGGAATCAGTGCCGCAAGACCGACGGCAAAGACCTGTAGAAGCATGGCCAAATCTGCTGGGGAGCCATTCGTTCCCAATCCATGCAGGAAGAACGGTTCGCGCGCAAGCCAGTCCCACGGCTTGCCACCCAGCACAAATATATGTTCAGGTCGTCCCTCGAAACCCTCCCACGAGAAGCCGCAGACACAGTAGACGATTGCAGCGGTTGCGATGGCCATCAGGGAAGACAGCATGGCGTGCGCCGCGCTCCGTGCGCGCCCGAAACCCGTATTGGTAAGCGCCACTCCCGCCAGAGCAAGTGGAACCAGGACAATCAAGATCGCGCAACCTTGCTGGGGCAACCCGGTGGACAGATGAGGTGTCATTCAACCATCCGTCCACGATCCGAGCGACCGTGAGCACCGCGAAAGGTCATGAACAGGCCAAATGCTTCTAGACACATCCCTGCAAGCACGAAGCATTCACGCGATGCCGCCTGTGAAAAGAGGACGATCGCGGAGAGAACAATTCCCCATCCGGTTAAAAGTAAAAAGATGCCTGCAATCTTCATGCGTGAGCCTCTAGGCGAAGTGACTTGCACAGATGTCGATAATGATCCGGATGACGGCATCCACGTTCCACGATGAACATCAGCATACCTGCAACCCTGCGGATTGTGGACGGTCCATCTGCCTCAAGTTTTGTGGCGCATTTTCCGGGATACTCACAAGTTTCTTATATCTGTGCTGATAACATCGGACTTCCGCCAATTCAGTTCCACGACAGAGGAGAGCGATTTGCTGTGAAAAATATTCTGGACTATGTAGTTGCAAAGCCTGTAGGAGCCTTTGTTCTCTTAGCGTTTGCGGCATTTCTGGAGGCGCTCGGGGATTCCTTCTTTCAGTCTGGACTCTATCGTGCTTCCGGTGCCATGCGCGCACTCTTCCTCGTACTTGGCATAATCGTCCTTGCGCTCTATGGCCTCACCGTCAATACGCCGCGCTGGGATTTCGGCAGGCTGCTCGGCATTTATGTCGTGCTCTTCTTCGTGGTGGCCCAAATCTTGGCCAGGGTAAGGTTCCACCAGTCCCCCACATTGCCCATTTATGTTGGAGGCGTGCTCATCGTTAGCGGAGGACTCCTTATCGCATGTTGGATACCGTAATGAGCCAGAGGTTCTTATCCCCTTATACGGGCGCTCCGCCGCCGGGAACACGCCCACGTTCACCGCGTGTCAGTCGATCATCGGCGCGCTGGCCTGCGCGCGAGCCGCGCTCGCAACCCTTTATTTTGCTTGAGATTACACTCCTTGTTCCGAGCGCAACCGCAAAACTCCAATGCATAATGTCCCGCACAGCAGCATTCTCCTGCTCCTAAGCTCTTCAGGCAAATGGGGATAAGTGCTCCGCGAGCGCGGGCCGACCCCCTATTCACCATCTTCGCGCTCGCGCAGCGCGCCAAGTTATCAAAGTTCCTTGATTCACACCTTGGTGTGATCGACCCCACGGTGCCAAACCCA
>JAJZKY010000433.1 GCA_021803885.1 Planctomycetota bacterium | reverse complement strand
AGTCGATCCATTTGGACGGGACCGAATTCACGGTCATCGGCGTTCTCCCGCGTCATTTCAGCTTTCCCAGTGTCTATCTAGAGCCGGATATTTACGGATCTGCTGATCTGGAAAGAACGACCGCCTTCACTCCCGATACCCAGGAATGGGGAATACAAACGATTGCACGCCTTCGTCCGGGGGTAACAGCCGGGCAGGCCCAAGCCGAGGTTGGAGCCTTTATGCAGGCGCGGGCCAAGGGTTATCCCCCCTATCTGGATTCATGGGCAAAGAGTCGCCAGTTCACCGTAGAATCGCTGCAGCGCCACCTGACCGGCGACGACAGCAAACCCCTCTATCTTCTGTTGGCGTGCGTAGCGGCTGTGTTGTTGATCTCTTGCGCGAACGTCACAAACCTTCAACTTGCGCGAACAGTATCGAGGAAACATGAAACCGCGGTGCGTGGCGCACTGGGAGCTTCACGCATAAGACTCATTCGGCAGTTCATGGCAGAAAGCCTGATACTCTCCACACTAGCCGCAACGCTGGGTCTGGCAATCGCATGGGTTGTTACCGTTCTTGTCAGGCACGCAGCGACATTCTATGGCTCCCAGATGCCGTCACGGGCGACCCAGGTGTTGCGCCTTCCGTTCGGCAAACTAAGCGCCACGATTCACATCGATGGATGGGTGTTGGCATTCACAGTGGGTCTGGCCGTGGCGACGACCTTAATCTCCGGATTGGCTCCGGCTATCAGCGGATCGCGCGCGGACCTGAGAACTGCCCTGTCATCATCGGGCACACATATGAGTTCATCCCGAGAGCAGCGACTCTTCCGGCACGCTCTGCTGGTGATCGAGGTCGGACTGGCGCTAGTTCTGCTCGCCGGTGCCGGTCTGTTGGTGCGTAGTTTTGTGCATGTCATGAGCTACGACTCGGGATTTAAGGAACCTCTGATTAACTCTGCGATCCACAGCCAGTGCGGGTAACCTGGGTCGAGGAGGCAGAGTGCGGATGAAGCAGGGGACGCTGGCGGAGCAGAACGGATTCGAGAAGTACCGGAAG
This sequence comes from Planctomycetota bacterium, assembly GCA_021803885.1. The sequence goes on along the minus strand of JAJZKY010000433.1, from coordinate 3,970 downwards.
AAGACACGGCGGGAGCAGTTTCTGGAGGAGATGGAGAAGGTTGTGCCGTGGTCGGAAGTGGAAGCTCTGGTGCGGCCGTACTATCCGAAGGGCGAGAACGGACGCCCGCCGGTTGGCCTGTCGGTCATGCTGCGGGTGTACTTTTTGCAGCAGTGGTTCAACCTGAGCGATCCTGCGGCCGAGGAGGCGCTGTACGATTCGCCGGTGCTGCGGCGCTTTGTGGGCGTGGATCTGGGGCGCGCGCCGGCGCCGGACGAGACCACCATCTGCAAGTTTCGTCATCTGCTGGAACAGCACGATCTGGGCGGGGCCATGCTGGACGAGGTGAACCGCTGGCTGGAGAGTCAGGGTATCCGTATCACGACTGGAACCATTGTGGACGCGACGATTATTCACGCGCCGTCGTCGACGAAGAACGCCAGCGGCGAGCGCGATCCGGAGATGCATCAGACGCGCAAGGGCCGGCAGTGGTATTTCGGGATGAAGGCCCACGTCGGTGTGGACTCGAAGACAGGCGTGGTGCATTCGGTATGCACCACGGCGGCGTCGGTGGCGGATAAGCATATGCTGCCGGATCTGCTGCATGGGGACGAACGCAAGGTATGGGGCGACGGCGGCTATCAGGGGCAGGGCGAGGCGATTCGCGAAGCGGCTCCGCAGGCCCAGGATATGACCTCGCGCCGGACCAGATACAAGGGTTATGTGGATGAGATCCAGCGGGCAAAGAACCGGGTGAAGGCGCGGGTGCGGGCCAAGGTGGAGCATCCTTTTCGGATCGTGAAGCGCGTCTTCGGATTCGAGAAGACGAGATACCGCGGCCTGAGGAAGAATCATCAGCGGCTGTGCGTGAATTTTGCGCTGGCCAACCTGTACCTGCACCGCAAACGGCTGGCCCCGACGAGGGCGTAGTGTGTCCGGAAGCCGCTTAAACAGCGGCTTCCGGGCGACAATCACCTCAGCCTCGGGCTCTATCTGCCGTCTTCCACGCTGTTTGGAGTCCTGCCGCCTCTGTCAGCCGGAATTCCGGCGGTTGCTCAGAGGTTCCTTAATGCGAGCGATATGCTTATCGCCACTACTCATCTTCAGGCTGGAGTGCCGTCGCTTAAAGGACGACCTAACACAGCCTGGTCCAAACAACGGTGCCTGAATTTTGCAGATCAACTCCTTCTTCGGCTCAATGCGCTGCCAGGCGTGAAAGTTGCGGCTCTGACCACTGCCTTGCCGCTCGATAGCACAGGTTACGCTCCGATCACCTATGAAGGAATACCAACTGTTCGCGGAGGGCACCTGCCACTCGCGCTCATAACCGACATCACGCCCAAATATTTTCGCGCTGCGGGGATGACCATTCTCGCAGGCCGATCTTTCAATTCCGCGGACGATCAGACTTCGCCTCGTGTCGCCATCGTGAATTCGGTCTTTGCCAAACGCTTCTTCGGGGGAAAAGCCCTGGGAAAGCGCTTCAAAACGAATGGCGGATCTCACAATAACCAGTTTCACGCGATCTCCATCGTCGGCGTAGTCGATAATGTTCGACACGGCAGTCTTGAGCAAGATCCAGAGCCGGAAGTGTTTCTGCCAATAACCCAGGTAGATTCCATCTATACGCTGAAGCTCGTATTGCGTACGAGGGGCAACCCCGCACTTTTAGCGAACGCGATGCGGCATGCTGTGACCGCCGTCGACTCAGGGGAACCACTATTCGATATCGAAACCATGGATCAGCGGGTTTCTGATCTCGTGGCCCAGCGAAGACTTATCATGCTGCTCAATGTCTGCTTCGCGATGTTCGCAGTCATTCTCTCCGCTGTTGGGATCTATGGCGTGTTCGCCTACTCGGTGACACAACGTGCGCACGAGATGGGCATCCGCCTTGCCCTTGGCTCTTCGCGAGGCGGCGTGCTTCGTCTCGTTGTAACGGAAGCGGCCCGGCTGATCGCGGTAGGTGGAGCTCTTGGATTGGCGGCTGCTCTCCTCTTGAGCAAACTTCTGGCAAGTATGCTTGTGGGCGTAACTCCCCACGATCCGATCACCTTCTCAGTGGCATGGGCGCTGATGACGACTATCGCGCTATTGGCGAGCGCACTTGCGGCCTCTCAGGCGGCTCGCACGAACCTGATTACAGTGCTTCGCTCGGATTAGGATTGTGCTAACTTCTCGGTTGGCGGGGCACGTGAGCTCAATTTCAGTTCGAGCCAAATCGCCGAGTATGAAATCGACTGGTCGGGCGGTGGCTCCGTGAATGGATGGGTGCGTTGGGCTGTGGGCACCAATCCACGTCGAATTGGGATCACCGGATGCTCGCTGACCTGCAAAGATCGCATGTTCCCGTCATAAAGGGGATGAAATAGCTTCGTCGCCTCCCCATCTCGGCAAATGCAAAGTGGGAGCCCGTATCAAGTACTTCCGAGCTTTTTCTGGCCGAACCGATTACGTAGGTCGCTCTGAATGGCCTTGAGCAGATCAGTGCCCTTAGCCACTTTGTCGTAATCCTTCTCGCCACCCTTAATTGACTGCCTAGCGGCAAGGTTTTCATACTTCTTTCGCACCCGCTTCCAAGGCTTTTGCAGCCAATCATCAGTCAAGGAGCTTAGGTCCATCGATTCAATCTGGGATTGACCCGGACGAACCGAGGAGCACATCTCACACGCCGCGTACATGGAAAGGTAAAACAACAAATTTCTTCGGTGGATGACCTCCTTTTCCGCCCCTTCCAGGAACGCCGCTACCCGCCTCACAAGCTCGACGGACTTGATATATATGGTCAGCGAATAGCGATCCTCTCCCGATCCCTTCTTGCCGAACAATGAATCATATTTTTCATCGCTTGCAAGATAGCCCTTCGGTCGGGCGCGCGCGTCGTCTGGTCTTTGGAGAACGACCGCAATCACAGCCTGGGCTACTTCTATGACGCTGATGATGCGCTCTACCGGTTTACCCTTCTCCCTATAGAAGCCCTTGCGTCTGTCATAGTAGAGGCCTTTTGTGTGAAATGCCTGCTCGAGCTGACGATGGATCGCGTCAGTAGCGCGCAGCGCCTCGGGTGGCATTTCGTTCTGGCTATTTGTGCATTTGATGATGGCGTCTCGGGTGGATTTCTCGGAAATTTTCAGGACTCGCACCAGCAAGCGCCGGCTGTCGTCCTCCTTCGCCTCCCCGCCGTTGAAGTGAGCGTAGATCTGTCTCGAAGTTTGCAGGCCGTTGACAATCTGCGGGTCGTGGATCTCGAGTTCGAGAAAACCGGATGTCGTATTGGACTTCTCCGCCAAGATAGTGATGCCATTGTTCAGGAGCCAGAATTCGGTTCCATCGTCAGCCTTCAGGGTGTCCGCGATTCCCTTGTTTACCCCGCTACGCGGCCAATAACCCCTCACGTTGGAATCGAAGAACCGTTCGGCCACCCTCCCATTGTCGTCACTGATAAAGGCGTAGTAGTCGGGCAGTTTGACTAAGCCAATTTCACCCTCCGCTGTGGACATCGGCTGGGACGCCCATTTCAGAGTTTTCCTGTTCGGAGGCCGGCTCTGAACCTGACCCCACAGAGCGGTTGCATTAGCAAACGTGAATTTCGGATCAGCTTGTGAAAAATGATATTTGCAGCGCTCCAGAACGCGATCCCTAGCCTTTCCGCAGTCAGTATTTGGCTCGACATCCTTCTTGACAATATAGATAACTTCAATGGAAAGCGGCGGAGTCTCGCCAATAACGATCGCAAACTTATCCTTGAATAGGCGCATAAGCGCGATTAGATCGGCGTGGTACGTTGAGTGGTAATCTGCTTTGCTCTTGTTGAGATCCAGAAGATCCTCGATGAACCAGTACATCTTGTCCACGGCGTCCGGCGAGAATCCTTCGTTGCTCTTTACCTGCATTATCACGAGCTTGAACTCAGGCTTCTGCTTGGGCTTTATTTGTGTTTCGGAGTCAACAATCTCGCCGTTCGCCATGATATAGAACGCATCTATGCCCC
>JAJZKY010000432.1 GCA_021803885.1 Planctomycetota bacterium | reverse complement strand
GCCGCGCGAGTTCTGGTTCAGTCATCACATCGTGAGCGCTGACGCACCCAGTTCACAAACTCGGAGTTGGCTTCCTCATAGGTTGTGGAGTCCATGACCTCGGTCCGATAGCCGGCGCGGTGGAGGCGGATGCCGAGGTCGGCGTCCTCGGTTACGTTGAACGGATCCCACCCTCCCACCTCGCGCAGCACCTCGGTTCGAAAGTGGTTGGAAGAGCCGCCGAGGGGAATGGGATGACCGGAGGCTTGCAGGGCCGGCAGGTACAGGTCGAACCAGACAGCATATTCGGCGGTAAACCATCGCGTGAGAAGATTCTGATCCCGGTTGAAGTACGACAGCTTGGCCTGGATGCAGGCGATGTGGCGGTCGGCCCTTCGGAAGAGGAAGACCGCCTTCTTCAGTTGGTCCGGGTCGGGAATGTCCTCCGCGTCAAAGATCGTGACGAACTCTCCCTGTGCGCGCTGAAGGCCGTAGTTGCAGGCCTTCGGCTTCGTGCGCGGCTCATCGGGGGGCACCGGCACGATCTCGATGTAGCTCGCGAGATCGCCGCTGAGCGCCGCCCGGATAGTGCGGTAGTCGTCTTGCTCCACCAGCAGCTTCACGTCGAGCCGGTCCTTCGGGTAGTCAAGCGCCTCTATCGCCCGCGCCAGGGTTGGCAGCACTTCTACTTCATCCCGGATAGGGATCAACACCGTGTAGGTGGGGAGCGTCCAATCATTAAGGGTCTGGAGATCGTCCTCGGACACCGTGGCCTCACGAGCCTGGCCTGTCGCCCGCTGCACGAACCAGAAGCGATAGGCCACCATGACGGCGTATACCACGAGGAGAAGGCTGCTGAGAATGACCAGGGTGAGACTGGCGTCCCGCCAGAGGCCTGCCGCCAGGGCGATCATGAGAACCACCAGTGCGGCGGTCTGACACGGAGTCAAAAGGCGCTGGGCGGAGAAGTGAGGGGCCGACTCGGCAAGCGCCTCCCGGCTCTTAGCCAGGTCGTCGTGGGCGTATCGCGCACCCAATATGCCGACGATGTCGCGCCGTCCCGTTACCACCGGCATCACGATCCGGCCGAGGCCCGTGAGGGCGCGAAGCCCGGGCGTGTCCGGGTCTTCCACAGCCACCCGCAGCACCTGGCCGTCGTCCTCCAACGGCACGATGTGATGACTGAACCAGAACTCGCGCGGCATCAGGTGCCAGGGGGCCGCCCCTACCGGTCCCATTTCCTTTAGGAGATTCACGAGCGGGAGGCGACGCTGGGCGGCGACGATTTCCGCCACGTCCCAGAACGTGAGATGGCGAAGACCGGTCAAAATCTGGCCGAGACGGCCTCCGTGCTGACGCTGGTAGGCTAACGCTTCGTCGAGCGCGGCTTGGTCGACCTTACCGAGACGGAGAGCCACTTCGCCGAACCGCGGTTCGCCCCGATCCGGTTCCGGGCCATACACCCGGTCAAATGCGCGCTTTAACGCCGCCTCATCCGCCACGAACATCTGGACGGGAATGTTGAGACGGGCCAGACGCTCCTGAGCACCCGGGTGAACCGGCCAAACCGTGGCCACGTTCAAGGCATCGTCGGACCAGCCAAACGCCAACAGGCCAAGCCGCCGCCACTCGTGAACCTGGAACAAAAGCGCCACCCGGGCATTGACCGGGTCAACCAACCCGTGCCCGCCGTCCCGCCGAAGGTCGAGGTCGATGAAAGGCATGGAGCCCCAGTCTGTACGCTCGCCCATGTCCGCCTCGCCTCCTTCACCCACCAGCGTCTCCGGGGTATCAACCTAGCCAGAGTCCTCCGATAAGCGACTTACCGGTCCCTTGTGTGCGGTGCCTTCGACGACATAACGGCGTAGTAGACAACCACACCGAGGAGGGCGACCAGCGGCAGGATTTCGAGGACCCAGAAGAGACCCACCATCGCCACTAAAAAGAGTGCCAGCACGCCGAGCAGGATGGCGGCGGAGCGGATGAGGGCGATGGGCTTTTTCACCGGTTCCCCCTCCCCCATGTCTCCCCGAAAACCCTTAATAACGGTCGGTGGCGATGGCCCATGCTAGCATCCCAGGCAGAACCCGTCCGTCTCGGGAAGAGTCTCAACCACAGTTCCGACCTCGCGCAGATGACACGTGCGCCAGGCTGTGAAGCGGGTGACGGCGGATGCGGATGAACCAACGCAGGGGCAGATCCCGTCCCTTCTCAAGCTCTCTTCTCGCTTTGATACACGACTTGCGACCTCAACCAGATTGCGCTCCGCACGAATCGACGCCAAACTCCAATGTAAGTCATCGGGTTAGCAGGAGCGGCGCCTCGGTTACCGCGGGAGGTTTCTATGCGGACACGCTGGATCGTGATTCTGGGGGCGGTCATCGTAGCGCTCATCATCGCGGCGCCCACGGCCGTGGGTCCGCTCATCCGGCATCTGACGCACTCATCCGTGAAGAAACTCCCCGATCCCCGCTACCAGCGGGGTTTAAATGTGATGCTCTACCGGACCACCAACGATTTGGGCTACCAGTCTTCGATGCGCCAGTGGGAGAGCTGGGACATCACCGATGTTTCCCTCGTCATTCCACTCAGTCAGTCAGGTCCGTACGCCGACAATATCGGGTCCGGGTCCCTCACACCGAGCGACTCCCAGATTCGTCAGGCGGTGACCGCCCTGCAGGGAGCAGGGTTCCGTGTCATGCTGCGGCCGATTTTGGATGAGACAACCCTTACCCCCTATGGATACTGGCGAGGTGACATCGCCCCAAGATCCGCCGCGGAATGGTTCAGCCACTATACGGCCACCATCGTGCATTTTGCGCATCTGGCCGCCTCGCTTCATGTAGCCTCCTACGACATCGGCACCGAGCTGGTCTCGATGCAAGGATATACATCGTCATGGCAATCTCTCATCGCTCAGGTGAAAAGCGTCTACCGGGGTCGCGTGCTGTACTCGGTCAACTGGACCGACCTTGCGGTCGAACCCTGGTTTCAAAGCTTGACCCAGATCGGACTGGACGCGTACTTCCCCCTCACCATTCCGGGTTCTCCATCCGTTCCTACCGCGTCGGAACTGCAGACCGCCTGGCATGCATGGCTGACGAAGCTGCCGACCTATCCGCGCCCCCTCGTTGTCACCGAAATCGGATTGCTGCCGGCCGTCGGCAGTTACAGGACTCCGTATTTATGGACGCTTCCTCACGCGGTGTACTCTCCCGACACGCAGTCCAACTACTACGCCGCCGCCTGCGCGGTCTGGGCTCCGCGGGCCGTGGGTCTTTACTGGTGGGGAGTTTCCTGGGGCGCCAACAGCACCAGCGTATCGCTCTTTACCCCCACCCCTCCGGCGGTGGCGGCCCTCCAGAACTGCTTTCAGAACAACCCCCGCACAGCGACCTAGCCCGACCTCAGCGGTCGGGCTATCATCTCAGGCAGATAAGGTGGGAAGGCGTTGAGCCCCTCGGGGCTTACCCCGACGAGGCTTCTAAAAACGATAGCCGGACGACAACCTCCGCCGCGCCCGAAGGTCCAGAAGCATCTTGGCGGCCGGCTCCCGCGCCCGCTGCACGAGACGGGTCACATCTTCGCCCGTCGTCCGCTCGGCTACACCGATACCGAGATTGGCCCCTTCTTCCGCCTGCCCAAGACGCCGGGCCACAATCTGTCCCTGGCTCTCCGTGGTGTGCTCCAGAACAATGAGGGCGGCCGTGTCGGACCAGCGGATGCACAGATCCTCCGGACGCACGTGGTTGGCCACCAGGAAACCGATGCGGCGCCACGTGGTGGCGTCGCCATCCCGACCCGCCGTCGGCTCGTCATCGTCGAGCCGCCAGCTCAGATACACTACCGACAAGGCTGAACCGGCGCGCGTGGCGCGCGTCATGGCCGCCTTCAAGCCCCGTTCACCGGAGTGGCGATCAACGATGGCACCGACTAACGCCCCGCGCCGAACATAGTGGATTCGCGCGGACCCCTGACCGGACGGACGGGTGACGGAATCCAAGAGTTTCTGGGCCGCCATGCGCAGTTCTGTGTCAAGCAACCGCACAGACGTATGGCGGACCGCGGCTATCTCACCGAGGCTTCTGTTCTCCAGCACCTCGCGCAAAAGGCTTCGTTCCAATTCCGTAAGACCATGCACCAGCGGCGCTGCCCCGCCAACCGCTGGGCTTGGGCGGCCCTCCCCGCCTGTTGCCATTAGCCGCTTCCTTTCCCCTTCCGCCACAGACCGATCGGGACGGCGCACGGCCGTGGGCGGCGGGCTATGTCCTTCACTGGTTCGAATCTGACGCTTTCCTGACGCTACCATGCCCGAGCGAGATTGGAGGTCTCTTCCGCGGTCTCAATAATCCGGGAACGTCTGGAAGTTCCCACCAGGAACCGTGCTCAACCGGGGAGCCTAAGATCATGCCGGAACCGCATCATCATAGCCACCGCAAACCGCTCCAGCTGGCCCTGAGGCCCAATCAACCGATGGGGCCAGGATCCTTCCGTGGGCGGCACCGCCAGCACCTGGAGCCCCCGGAGGGGATGCACCGCCCCGGCCACCTGGGGCCACCCACTGCTGGAAAAGGGCAGGGTGGCGATGGACCATCGCACGTATCGCACCCCGTGCGGCGTATGAACCGCCATCTGCCACTCCATGTCCAGATAGAAGGCCTTCGGACCGTTCACCGTGGCGGACGGCAGCTTGACGGCATAGATCGTAGCGGGAAGGCCGTTTTTCATGGCAAACGAGTAGCGGGCCACCACCTGGTTGCCGTGGTAGATGAGACAGTTGTCGAAGCCATAGCTCAGGAGGAGACCCTGATCGGGAGTGCTCCAGACTTCGACAATCGCGGCCGCGCCGTGGTTGTTTTCATAGACGCGCGCCACGGTGTAGGCGCCTCGACCAAGCACGCTTCCTTCGTTAAACCGGTACACGACCCGCGAGGCAAAGCCATCGATGGCCGGGAGCATGGCTTCCACCTTGGCCGTCCGAATGGGAACGGGATTGGCCAGGTTTCCGAGCGGCAGCGAGAAAACCGGGAGCAGCGCGACGAAAAGGCCAGCG
>JAJZKY010000431.1 GCA_021803885.1 Planctomycetota bacterium | reverse complement strand
TCAGCATGCAAGGCTGGCCAGCTTGCAAAACCACACCTCACCGACTTCGTAGAACCTGTGGTTCGCGTAGCGCTCACGTAAGATTGGCATTGAAGCCGAGAATCGCCACAAATCTCCGATTGCCCAAGGACACTCGGCATTTTCCGATCAGAGAATGGCTCTGTTTAGGAGCAGACTTCAGTGCGCGGAGAATTCTCTCCTGTGCCCTTCAGGGGCAAAAGGCGCCCGTTTTGCGGGGATATTGGAGGATTGTTGGCTATTGTTTGCAGATTCAAAGAGACCAAAGACTGTTTGGTGGACCTGGTCGGGATCGAACCGACGACCTCTTCCATGCCATGGAAGCGCGCTCCCAGCTGCGCCACAGGCCCACAGACAAACTTTTATCATTTTACACGAGCCAGGATTCTCTCCAACTTCGCGCTCAAGCGATATCCTCTAGGATAAGGGTGGAAGATGGGTTTCTTTTGGGATGACGCGGTGTAGTTTATCAGCCTTCAAATGCCCAAAATCAGCAATGTTTATGCAAACAGCGAAGCCAGGCAGCTCTCAACCGCACTCGAGCAACGCTCGGGAGCAGGAAGGCATCCGTTCCAACGGACAGGGTAAGTATGACGGACACGGTAAGTATGGCAAAAAATAAAAGTCAAAGCGTTAGTGGAGACTGGGGCTGTAACAAAGAATTGCCAGCAGGTCTGCGATATTGCAGGGCCCTGAACATCTTTGGGATTTTTCTGGTCGGGATGACAGCAGGCGCTTATGGCTTGCAGATGTCACCTGCAAATCCTTCGGCGAACTCAGTCGCTGGAGGGAAGATGGCAGTTACGCAACCGGCCCTCAGTCCGACACTCCGCGAAATTTTCCATCCTGCTCTGGAACAGGTTGGAGAGGCCGTGCAGCAAGTGCAGAGTGACCGCTGGAAAGTCTCTCGGGAGTGGAAAAGCCAATTCCGCAGCGATTTGGACTCGATCCAACAGGACCTTTCCTCGCAGTTGCCGACATTGTTTCAGACGGCGGACGCGACCCCTGCCGCGATAGGGCCACAACTTGGCGTTCTGCACAATGTGGACGCCCTTTACGATGTTCTGGTGCGCGTCAGCACTGCGGCCAATCTTACGGCGAGCAAGCAGGACGCTGCGCTGCTGGACGACGCGTTGCAGCGGCTTGAGTCCGCCAGAAAGACGGCAGCCAGTCAACTCTTGCTCGCTGCATCGCAGCGTGATCGGGAGTTGCTACAATTTCAGGCCCAGCAAGCAGCTAAAGCGGAAGCCGAAGCGGCCTCGGAAGACCATGTAAAAAAAATCGTTGTCGATAATCAAGCCAGGCGTCGAAGCGGGAATCAAGGGACGCGCAGAAGTGGGCGCCATAAAACGGTCCAGCATAAAAAATCTACAAAGGTCCCTCCAGCTTCCGCTACAAGCGGCAGCACGGGGGCCAGCCACTAGTGTTCGAGCAATTAGCGTTAGAAATGCAATGCTTCAGGACCGACCGGACCAATGTCTTGAATATTTGCGGAATTCTGGGAACATTTTTAACTTCAAGGCTGTCTAAATCATTAGCAACGGAATTCTCAGCGAGTGCCGGCACAGCGGCCCGAAGAGTGGGACCTGAGAATGTCGCGAGTTGAAAGGACAGCCAACAGCCTGATAAGGTTAGGTGACCGCAATGTCCGCGGCTTTCGCAGTGGGAAATCTAACAGGCGTTATCGGGATACGGACGGAAGATGCCGTCCTCACGACTGAGCTACAGGCTGGCTCAGAAGAGGCCTTTGCACTTTTAATCGCACAGTATCATCCAGCGGTTTACAGTCTGGTCTCTCGAATTCTCAACGATCCTGACGATGCGCCGGACATTACGCAGGACGTATTTATCAAGGTCTTTCGCGGCATCAAAAATTTTCACGGAGACTCCAGTCTGCGCACCTGGATCTATCGCATCGCGCTCCACGAGGCGTCCAACCAGCGTCGCTGGTGGTCGCGGCATCGGGGCCGGGAAGTGACCATTGAAGCTTCGGCTGGTAGTGGCTACGACGGGAACGCAGTTTGCTTGAAGGACATGTTGATGGACGAACATGCATCCCCATTTGAGCTGGCGGCGCATGAAGAAATTCGGGCCAGGGTCGAATTGGAACTACGGCAGTTGCCGGAACCGTTCCGTACAGTCGTTGTTCTGCGCGACCTGGAGGGAATGTCTTACGAGGAAATCGCCGAGATTCTGGGGGCGCATCTTGGCACGGTCAAGTCGCGGCTGGTCCGAGGACGCGCTCTTCTTCGGGAACGTCTCGCGGATTTTGTTTTGAAGGCGCAGCAGCATCCGGCAGCGACACGGACATCGCTGGCATTCCATCTCGATGTACGCAGCAGTTCATGTGAGGAGGCAGGATGAATTCCTGTTTATCCATACAAGCGCAGTTTTCGGAATATCTCGATGGGGCAGTCTCCGGGGCGAGCATGCACTCGATTGCCGCGCACCTGCAGCAGTGCGGGGCGTGCTCGAAGGAGTTTGCGGCCTGGCGTAATCTTCAGTTGCTGCTCTCCAGCGTGGGGCCGAACCGACCGCCGGCCGATCTTGGCTTACGGCTGCGCGTGGCCATCTCGCAGGAGCAGACGCGCACCGCGCGACATCGCCTGGATGTTTGGCAGATGTATTGGCAGAACTCGATGGCGCCGTTTCTCGCCCGTGCGGGAGCGGGTCTTGCCAGTGCAATGATCCTGCTGGGAGCGCTTGCGCTGATGATTGGTACGGTAGCTGCTCCGCCAAGTCTTGCAGCCAATGATGCTACTACGGACAGTGTCAGTACGCCGAGGTTCCTTTACACATCCGCGGGTACGGATGCGCGGATCGCGTTCCATGATCCTGTCCTGGTGGAAGCCGAAATCAGCAAGACGGGCCGCGTGTATGACTATCGCATCGTGTCCGGGCCCCAATCGCAGGCGGTTCGCGAAGAACTCGATAATATTCTGCTGTTGAGCCAGTTCACTCCTGCCCTGTTTTATGGCATTCCTGTGCCAGGACGCGCCATCCTCTCGTTTTCTGGCGTTTCAGTCCGCGGATAAAGCCCGTTGTGTGCCGTTTACCGTAATTAGGCTCACCATCCTGCACTGTTTTCGTCGAACATATGGGATTTGAGTTGCGGTTTTTCCTCTAGCCCCGCTTGGTAAAAGTTGGCGTCGCAAGTGGGCCACGGTCGACCTGTGTTATTCTATGATGGACTGGGGACGTGCGCCCTGGCGTCATAGACGCCCACTGATCGGCCTGCCGTCGCGGCTTTGACCGCATCCAACTGTCCTGCCCACGGACAACTGAACTCTCATCTCAGCATCTCCACAAGAGGGGCACTTTTGGCCATTAACGATAAATACGAAGACGACATCCAGAAACTCATTGAAACCGGCAAGGAAAAGGGCTACCTGACCTTCGGGGAAGTGAACGACCTGATTCCCGGCGAAATGAATTCCGCCGACGATCTCGATGACCTGATGACCACCATCGGGACACAGGGCATCGATCTGCTCGACGATCAACCCAAGCTCGCAGCCGAGCATGACGAAGACAGTGAAGACAGTGAAGACGTCGAACTGGATCTGACTCCAGGCGCGATGGAAAAAACCAACGACCCTGTTCGCATGTATCTGCGCGAAATGGGGACAGTGCCGTTGTTGACCCGCGAAGGCGAAGTGGAAATCGCCAAACGCATCGAGCGGGGCCAGATGCGCGTCATGAAGGCGATTGCGCGTTCGTCCATTGTGACCCGCGAAATCATGGCGCTGGGCGAGGACCTGAAGCGCGGCGTTCGCAGCATTAAGGAAGTCGTTATCTTCGACGAGGAAGAACTCACCGAAGAAATCCTACAGGCGCGGACCAGGCAGACCATTGCCAGCATCGATACCCTGGTCAAGCACTACAAAAAAATACAGCAACTGCGCGAAAAAATGGAAGGCGGCAACGCCAAGGAAAAAGGCAAAGCACGCGAACAGCGCAAGGCGCGCTGGACGCTTGGTCGCGAACTTGTCCTGGTTTCCCGCGTCATTCGCGAGCTGAAATATACCAACTTCGAACGCAAGCGGCTGCTCGACAAGGTAAACAAGACCGTCGAGGCCATGCGTGGCCTGGATCGCCAGATCAGAACTCTGGACCAGAAGTACGAGCAGTCCAAAAGCGAGGAAATGCGCAAGGAATATCGCCGTCAGCAGCGCAACTGCAAGGGCGATCTGGAAAAACTGGAAGTCGATGCCGGTGTCTCTGTCGTGGAACTCAAGCGCACACAGCGCGAGATGATCCAGGGCGACATGGATGCCGAGCAGGCCAAGCGCGAGTTGATTGAGGCCAATCTTCGCCTGGTGGTTTCGATTGCCAAAAAATATACAAATCGCGGACTACAGTTTCTCGACCTGATTCAGGAAGGCAACATCGGCCTGATGAAGGCTGTCGATAAATTTGAGTACCGTCGCGGTTACAAATTCTCGACGTACGCAACCTGGTGGATTCGCCAGGCGATCACGCGCGCCATTGCGGACCAGGCGCGCACCATCCGCATTCCCGTGCACATGATCGAAACCATCAACAAGCTGATCCGCACTTCGCGGCAATTGGTGCAGGAACTCGGGCGCGAGCCGACCTCGGAAGAGATTGCCAAGCGCATGGACATTCCGGTCGCCAAGGTGCGCAAAGTGCTGAAGATCGCGCAGGAGCCGATCTCGCTCGAAACGCCGATTGGCGAAGAAGAAGATTCGCACCTGGGAGATTTTATTGAAGACCACCAGGCGGTCTCTCCTTCGGACGCCGTCATCAGCGTCAACCTGAAGGACTACACCGCGCAGGTGCTGCGGACCCTGACTCCACGCGAGGAGCGCGTCATCAAGATGCGCTTCGGTCTGGAAGATGGCTCGGAGCACACGCTGGAAGAAGTAGGCCAGAGCTTCCAGGTGACGCGCGAACGCATCCGCCAGATTGAAGCCAAGGCGCTGCGCAAGCTGCGGCATCCATCGCGCTCGCGCAAACTGCGGGCGTTTCTGGATGGAGTCCGCGAGGCATAATTGCAAT
>JAJZKY010000430.1 GCA_021803885.1 Planctomycetota bacterium | reverse complement strand
ATCGGATGAATTCACGCGAATTGCAATGCTTGATCAAATCCTGCGCCGGGGGCACAACGACGACTCAGTCGTCCAGCAAGGGGTGTCTGCCTTGGATGACGCCGCTCTAGTGAGAGTCACCGATGCTACTTCGTTAGTCATTGCCTCCGACTTCGTTAGAGGGAGCGGATTCTACCTATTCGAATTAGGCCACCTGAACTATTTCGATGTTGGCTATTACCTCATAATTGCAAACTTAAGCGATATTGCGGCTATGGGCGCACGACCGTCAGGGCTTACGACAATCGTTCGTTACAACAATTCGATGACGGATTCGGATTTCAGGTCAGTGTTTGAGGGTATAAACGCGGCCGCCCTAAAGTACGAAACAGAGATAGTAGGCGGCGACATTGGCGGATACGGTCTCGACGTTTTTGCAGCAACAGCGTTTGGCTTTATGAAGACAACTCAAGCGCTGTTGCGAAGCAGTGCTAAGCCAGGGGACTTGCTGTGCGTCACGGGCACCGTTGGACGAGCCATAACTGCTCTCCTCTATTTCAAGGAAGTCAAGGCCAAAGGATTTTCGCTCTCTCCGGAAGACGAGGCTCGCGTACTTTTAGCTTGGAAGCGGCCAGAGGCTAGAATTCGAGAGGGGGTTCTGCTGGCGGAGAGTGGCATCGGGCATGCTTGTCAAGATGTTTCGGACGGGCTGAAATCCACAATCGAGCAGATGTCATCGCTGAGTGGACAAACATTTACCGTCAGTGAGGAAGCGATCCCCATCGATTCCACTACCGTTGCGATGGCGAATTTCCTTAAGGTCCCAGTTTGCCAAATTGCAATGAGTGCCTCAGTCGATTTTGAACTCTTGTTCACAATAGCTCCTACAGATATGGAATCGTGTCATAGGGAATTCCAACAACATGGCCTTTCCTTTCACGTTATTGGCCAAACGAACACACTTGGCAGGAATGTTCTAGTCGATCCCCAGGGGCGTGAGACAGTGATGCCAGGGGTTCCTTGGGCTCAACAGACAGGTGACTATCTGCGAGAGATAATAGGTGGACAAAAATGATGGATTGCCTCTTCTGTATGATCGCGGACGGTGAACTCGAAGCTAAAGAGTGCCCAGAGAACACGGTCTTGATGCGAACCGAGAATTTCTTTGTCAAGCCAGCTCTCGGTGCGTTTGTCGAAGGCTACTGCCTGATTATTGCAAATGACCATTATCGAACAATGGCGGAAATGAGCGAGCGGGAACTTGATGAACTAGAAGAACTCGCGACAAAGGTCCGAACGAAATTGACGCTCATGTATGGAACAGAGGTGTGTACATTCGAGCACGGCGCCGTCTGCCCCGGGAGCAATGCCGGTTCTTGCATTGATCATGCGCACCTCCATATGTTGCCCGTTGCGTGCGACGTCGAGAATCATCTCACGCAGTGGCAGGCGCGACAACTCTGCAGGCTTCGAGATCTCCGAGAACTGGCCATTGAGGGCAAATCGTACATTTTGTGGGCGAGGAATCCAACAAGCCCTAAAGTCTTTGTCTGCGAAGACCGAATACCTAGCCAGTTTATGCGCCGAGCCATATGTGAACAATTGGGCACACCGCATCTCTGGGACTGGCGCCAGCAGCCGCTTCGGGAGAAGATCTCGCAGTTTATTACAAAGTGGCGAAGGGCTGAAGGGGCCAATACCGCGGAGTCTGAGAATTATGCATCCATGATTCTTACAGGAGGCCCTTTGGCGGCCTGTCGATGAATGATGAATGCATTCGCCTGCAATGTCCCTGCGCTCCTAGACCGGTCTGCATTTCGAATAGATGAGTGTTGGGTCGATTGCACGATTCAGTTGCACGTCCTTTCCAAGTCTCCGATCTCGCCACCCAAACCCGATCACGTGGTCCGGTTCAATAGGGATACCTTCAAGAACGGCTCCTTTCCAGGTATGGTAGGTTCCGGTCGGTAGCGCGAGTCGGAAGCCGTTACCTACCTTGATGGATGTAGCGGACAGCAGCTTGCCAGCGGTCTTCTCTCCAACGATAGTGGCGAGGCTATTCTCCCTTGCGAACGCGACAATCATTTCGGCTGCGCTTGCAGTATGGCGATTGACAAGCAAGACGACTCTGCCATGGAACGGCTGTTTACCCAGTCCTTCCGTTTGAAGCACGATTGGCTTCTTCGTCAGCATCGCCGGAGCGAACCGCAACGCCAGCGGCCAGAGAGCTTTCGTCGACGTAGGAATCTGGGAGAAGCGTCGGAAGCCTTGCTTGGCTGTGTCCAGATTGCTAGTGACACGTCTCTTGTCGAGAGCAAAGCCTACAGGAACCCGGTCCGGCGTGAGCAGACTCATGACGCGAAGCGCGCCGATTCCACCGCCCGTGTTCCCGCGCAGGTCGATAATCAGGCTGTCGATTGCGCCCAGGCCCGCGATTGCGCTGGCCTCGGTGATCAGGTTAAATCCGGCCATACGTGATCGGGTTAAAAGCGGCCAACGAGCGAGGCCGAAGACGTGATTGTTTTACCTTGCCGACGTGTATCTTTGCAAGGCGGGCAGTTGCGCGTTGATGTTCAGACCCTTTGGTTGCGTGGTAGTGTTGTACTTGCTTCGCCGGGGTCGCGCCTTGCGGAGCGATCCAGGGCCGATGACACGGGGCTGGCTCCGAAGGAATCGGTAATCGAGACCCTCTGCGGTTTGCCCGATGGGCTGGCCGGCAGAGGGTTTCGTATTTCTGCCAGTATTCCTATGGTGAGGCTCCGTCGTGGGAGGCTTCTGGATCACGAGTCGCGACGTCGCCGGGCGTTCTTTGCCCGGCATCCATATCGCTTTTGTTTTTGCTTTAGCATTTGTCATTGGCCTTCTCCAGGGCCGCCGGTTTTGGTGCGCCAACTGCGCGGGCCGCACTTGAGAACGTGTCCGTGATGCAGCAAGCGGTCCAGCATGGCGGTGACGGCGGCGCTGTCGCCCAGCAGCTTTCCCCAGTCATCTACAGGTCGATTCGATGTGAGAAGCGTACTGGCGCGTTCATAGCGGCGCATGATGATTTCCAGTAGTTCCTCGGCTGCAGTCAACGGCAACTTGCGCATTCCCAGGTCGTCGATGATCAGCAGCGGCACGGTGGTAAGCAGTTCCATAAACTCCTTGCGTTTGCCATCGAGCGCAGCATCGGCCAGTTCTTCCAGCAGCCTGTGGGCTTCGCGATACAACACACGATAGCCTTGTTGGATGACGGCGTGCCCAATGGCCTGCGCGCAGTGGCTTTTGCCGCTGCCAGGCGGGCCGAGGAACAAGGCATCTTCGCGCTTTCCGATCCAGTTCGCTGTGGCCAGTTCGAAGACAAGGTTGCGATTCATCCGGGCATTGAACTGGAAGTCGAAGTTGTCCAGGCGCTTGTCCGCGTCTCGGAACTGCGCCTGTTTGTGGCGTCTCTCCAGCAGGCGCTTGCTGCGGCAGGCCAGCTCGTCGGAGACCAGCGTGGAGATCAGGTCGATGGGCGCCATGCTCTCCGACTGCGCTTGCAGAAGGCGAGTTTCCATCACAGCGGCCATGCCGCTCAGACGCAGTTGCACCAGAGAGCGATTGAGTTCGATCAGGTTCATGGATTGGGTTCCTCGAAGTGGATGCGTTGTTGGATCAGGTCGCGATACTGGCTGAGTTCGCGGATGAGTGGATCGACTTGCCGCAGAGTGAGAGGAGCCTTCGGGCTGCGCTCCAGATAGCGGCGCACGAAGCGATACTCGGCGACGCGCAGCTCCAGTGCCGCCGCACAGGCGTCGTCGCAAGCCACGCTGCCATATTGCTTCGCCAGTTGGAGAACGCCCTGGATGCGGCGCGCTCCGAGTTCGCCCTGACGAGCATGGATGGCATCGCAGACGGCGCCGATGTTGGCTCCGGCTTTGTGCGCACGAGCCAGCAGTTGAAGCAGCTTCGGCGGGGTGCGCCGCGGGCGATCCGCATCGCGGATGCGGTGGCCGCCACGCTTGCCGCTCAGATGCTCGCGCAGCAACTCACCGGTGCGCGGATCAAGCAGCCGTACGAACATCGCGTCCCACTGCACGCTGACCTTGCGCCCGATCCAACCCGGCGGTGCGCCGTAGTATGCAGCTTCCACTTCGATACAGCCATCCAGATGAACCGTGCGCTCACCATACTGGTAGTAGCGGAACGGCTCCAGCGGCAGCGCCTGCAGGTAGGGCCTCTCCTCGGCGAACATCGCCGCGACCTGCCGCTTGGTCCGGCCGTGGATGCGCTTATCGGCCCAGTTCTCTTCCCAGTGGTCCAGGTACGCCTGCGCCTCTTCCAGACTCTCGAACTTCTTGCCCTTCAGCGGCGTTTTTTGCGCATGGGCTACACCCGATTCCACCTTGCCCTTGCGATCCGGATCGCGCACTTTGCACGGCAGTGCCGTCACACCGTAGTGAGCCAGCACGTCGCGATACAAGGGATTCAGGCCCGGATCGTAGAAGTCCGGAGACAACACGCCCTCGCGAAGATTGTCCAGGACCACGATCCGCGGTGAGCCGCCAAGCCGGCGAAACGCCTTCTCATGTAACTCGGCCCATACCCGCGCACTGGATCGGAAGACCAGCAGCCGAACACATTTCCGACTGAAGCCCAGCGTCAGTACGAAAAGCCGCGTGCGGCGGTACTTGCCGCTGTCGGGATCGCGTACCATCGGCCCGGTCCCGTAATCCACTTGGCACTCTTCGCCTGGCCGCGTTTCGATGATCGCCCGAGCCTCGGGCGTTGCGGCGCCGCGCAAATTGCGCACGAATCGCCTCACGCTCTGGTAGCCGCCCGCGAACCCATGGCCGTCCACCAGATCCTGCCAGATTCCCATCGCGTTCCGGTCGCGCTCCAACTCCAGCGCTATCAGTTCACGGTAAGATTCGCAGCTGCTCGCCGGTCCGCAGCCCGGCTTCTTGGCCAAAAAGCCGGTGATCACCTCTATGGCCGGTTTTGGATTCCCGCCCTCAGAGCCGGTGATCGGGTCTATGGCCGGTTTTGAAGGACTGTGGCGTCCCCAGCCGCCGGGACGCCGTAGGGCAATCCCCGCGCCGCGAAGATAGT
>JAJZKY010000429.1 GCA_021803885.1 Planctomycetota bacterium | reverse complement strand
GAAGGGAGCCTGTGGTCTGTGTGGATGAGAATCCGGTGGTGCTGCATGCGGATGTCCGGCCGCCGCGGCCCATGCGGCCGGAACGGATTGCCCGGCGCGATTGCGAGTACCAGCGGCGCGGCACGGCCAATGTCTTCTGCGGCGTCCAGCCGAAGGCGGGGCGGCACTTTACCAAACCGACCCCGGACCGCTGCTCGCCGGAGTTTGCCGATTACCTGGGGGAGATCGCGGCCAGCTATCCGCAGGCCGACACCATCCATCTGGTGATGGACAATCTGAGTTCACATAACCGCAAGGCGCTGGTGGACCGGTTCGGCGAGAAGATCGGCGGTCTGTTGTGGGAGCGTTTCACGGTGCACTACACCCCGAAACACGGTAGCTGGCTGAACCAGGCGGAGATCGAGATCAGCCTGTTCAGCCGCCAGTGCCTGGGCCAGCGCAGAATCCCCACACTCGGCGACCTGCGGCGGGAAGCAAGGGCCTGGAACCGGAAAATGAACCGTGACCGTGTCACCATCAACTGGCAGTTTACACGAACAAGCGCACGCCAGAAGTTCGGCTATAACAGAAACAACATCACACGGTCAGAGACCTAGGGGCCTGTCGCAGAGATTTTGTTAATACGGATGCGGCGTGAGGGATCGGAATACTTTCACTGAATAGGGCGATCATTGGGAGGAATAGGCGTTGATGTAGCGGCGCAGTTTGCTGGCCAGATCAGGAAGCGAGGTAAACACTCCGCGGGCGATGACGTCTCGTTCGATCCTGGCAAACCATATCTCGGTCGGATTGAGCCGCGAGCAGTAGTAGGTGTGAAGTTTCCTCTGCGAAAGCCCACTACATGCCCGTAGTTGCAAGAACCAGGAGCATGCTCGCGGAACGGTGGTATAGCGAATGGATGTTTCGAGTACCGCTTCGGAAGGACTTTTTCAGAGATGGCCGTTGCTCTCCAAGCTTCAGAGAGGATTTCCAGCAATTCATAGATCGTCCGACAATCATCTTTAAACGAACAAATCATAAGGGTGTGGTACCTACTGAAATGCAAATTGGAATCTTGGATTGGTCGATCATAGCCATCTATCTTGTCGCGTTAGCCGCAGTGGGCATTGTCGCCAGCATCAAGGTCAAGGACACAGAGCAGTATTTTTTGGGTAAGCGGCACTTTGGCAAGCTCTTAATGATAGCGCAGAGCTTCGGCGTAGGCACACATTCCGACATGGCCGTGAGCTTGATTGGGGCAGTGTACAGCGATGGCATTTCCGCGATCTGGTATCAGTGGAAGAACCTTTTTGCAATGCCATTCTACTGGATAATGGCGCCCGTGTTCCGCCGGGTTCGACGCACGACAACCGCGGAAATGATGGAGGATCGCTATGGCACAGGTATGGGGGGACTCTATATTGTCTTCTCCTTCGTTTTTTTTATCATCAATATCGCGAGCATCCTCAAAGGGACTGCGAAAATTTTGAACATTATCTTCGGCGGCCACGTGGAAGTCAATCACATTGTACTGGGCTTGGCCGCCATTTTTATTCTCTATAGTTTTATTGGTGGTCTGGTGGCTTCCGCCTGGAGCGACTGCATTCAAGGTATGCTGATTATCTTGCTTTCTTTCATCCTGATTCCGCTGGGCTGGAGCCTCGTTGGCGGTCTCAACGGCATGAAACGAACGCTGCCCGCTTTTAATTTTTCGCTAGCGACGCCCAAAGAAATCGGATTGTGGTTCATTCTGGCACTGACAATTAACGGCGTCATCGGCATCATGGCGCAACCCCATATGATGGCGGCTGTCAGCACCGGGAAGGATGAGTACACGTGCCGTATAGGGCTTTTCTATGGTTCGCTCACTAAGCGCATTTGCACCGTAGGCTGGGCATTCATAGGCCTGATGGTGGCCGTGATGGTGAAGCGAGCGATTTTCGGTGTGCACACCCTTAGAGATCCGGAAGATGCGTTCGGCTTCGCATGCCGTCACCTTCTTTCCCCAGGGTTCCGCGGCTTGATGATTGCGAGTATCATGGGCGCTGGCCTGGCAAGTTGCTCGGCACTGATGATTGACAGCGGTGCGTTATTCACGCAAGGCTTTTACCGGCGCTGGTTAGTCCGGACACAATCCGAGCGCCACTATCTTTGGGTTGGACGGGTAAGCGGGCTCGCGGTGGTACTGATCGCGGTGGTGTATGCACTGTTTTTCATTCAAAAGGTTCTTTACTCATTTTTGTTAACCGAGACTTTAGCAACTTATATAGGTATCAGCGTTGTGATAGGCCTAATGTGGCCCCGAGCGAACCGCTGGGGAGGAGCCAGCAGCGTGTTGGGTGCCCTGTTCACCAACTTCCTTCTGTATCACTTGAAGAACGAGCGCCTGGACTATTGGAATCCCAACGTATTTATCTCTTCTCTCACTGTAGGTATTCTAAGCTTGGTTATTGTGAGTCTACTGACTCGTCCTGAGCCTGAGACCCAAGTCGAATCGTTCTTTGCCCAGCTTGAGACGCCCTCTGACCTCACACCAGATGAAACCATAGCCCGGTGTTCCGTTGCTATGAATCCGCGGGAGATAGTTCCCGGAGCTTCGGCCTCAGCTGTTGAACTGAGCAGGTGGGATGCAGAGGAGGGCCGCAAATTGCTTTTCGTCAATCTTTTGCACTTGCGGCGAGGCGCATGCGGCATCAGCTTCTTCAAAGCCTATCACCATGACCTGAAGGGTTTGTTGGTTGGATTCGCGCTATGCGCGGGGCTGGTTGTCTGCCTGTGGACGCTATTGCGATTCTAACGTTAAGAGATTGGAGCCTACCTAAGCGATTATGGAAATCACGGCAAACATTGCGGGCAAGGGACTGACGCAAATTGATATTCAGAATCATCAAATCAATTCGGTGCGTGCGCTGGGTCCAACTAACTCTAAGAGCGCCTTTGTCAGTCCCGGCTTCGTGGATATTCAAATCAACGGATTTGCAGGAGTCGACTTCTCCGACCCAGAACTTAATACAGGAAAAGTCATCGGCGTTCTACAATCAATCTGGAAAACAGGGGTCACAAGTTTCTGTGCAACGCTGATCACCAATACCATTGAACGTCTCGAGCGAAATTTTAGGGTGCTGGAAGAAGCGCGGCGACTTGATGCTCGTTTTGCATCTACCGTGCCTTGCTATCATCTGGAAGGTCCTTATCTCTCGCCTGGCGCAGCGCGGGGAGCCCACAACCCGGAGTTGATGCGATCTCCGGACTGGAATGAGTTCTCGCGATTGCAGGAAGCAGCAGGCGGAAATATCGCCATTGTTACCCTCGCTCCAGAATTACCGGAGGCTTGCGACTTTATCCGGCGTGCGAGAGCTGCTGGAATAATCGTCGCCATCGGCCACACCGACGGCACGCCCAAACATATTCATAAGGCCATTGGAGCGGGAGCCGAGCTTAGCACGCATTTGGGGAACGGATGCCCAGCCTTCATCGATAGACATCAAAGCCCTATTTGGGCTCAGATGGCGAGTGCCGGGCTCCTGGCCAGCTTGATTTGCGATGGCTTCCATCTGCCTCCGGATCTCGTGCGAACAATTTACAAGGCCAAAGGCATCGACCGCTGCATCCTTGTCACCGATGCCGTTCATGTAGCCAACTTACCTTCTGGCCGCTATTCTTTGGCTGGCAGGGAGATCCTACTCTTGCCCAGCGGCCAAGTAATAACCGCTGACCGCCAAAGCATGGCAGGCTCGGCCTCAGGCATGAATCGCGCCATCAACATTTTTCAAAAGTTCGCCGGTACTTCACTCCAGGAGGCTCTTCAGGCAGCAACGACAAACCCCGGAAAGCTTCTTCGCCGCTGCGCAATCTGTACGGAGATCGCACCGGGCCAGCCCGCCAACTTGGTTACTTTCCGCGCTGACGCGAAAGCATTGCGCGTTGAAACGGTGCTAGTCAGAGGGGAGCAAGTGTACACACGCTCGCCATCTGACTAAACGACCACCGGCTTTCAGCCGGTGGTCGTTTAGAGCGTACTGCGGACCCCATGACAGTATCCATCACTCCAGACGGCTGCATGATCACCCGATTCTGCTCTCAATGCGGTGAGTAACTATGATATCTTATGCTGCTCAGGAACCGCTGCTATTCCAAGCTACGATTCTGGCAAACATGCTACATGCTAATCCATTCGCAACGATCGAAGGTATCTACCACGCATTGGAAAGGTCTCAATGTTCGACTTGACATCAGTGTCACCTTTTCCGTCCGCATATCGGCGTGCAGATTTCGTTCGTGCACGCAATGAGCTTGGCTTCTCATCTGAAAGCGTTGTTCTCTCGTGCATGCCGGGAAGTTGGAGAGAGGCAGGCGGGCCGATTGCACAATTGGTGACTGATGCATTTGGAATGTTGAAGCAAAATGCAAAGCATTTAGTCTGGATCGCAGGCCTGGATTGTGAGCTATTGTCGCGCAAATTTGCCGATAGAAAAGAAATCATAATTAAGAAGGACGATTGGTAGATTGACCGCTTGCACGAACTCAACGCGTTGGGAATACCATCGATCTCGCTGTCGCACGGTTCCAACTGGCCTGATGATGTTGTGGCAAAGAATATCTCTACGAATACCCTTCTATACAGCCGCGTCTTATTAAAGGGACATGATGGTTTTCCGACAAAATCGTTTGCTTTATGATTTGCGAGGAATATTCATGCGTATCATTCATTGATGTCCCTTTATTTATGTGCGGATGTATAGATGTTGAAGGACTCACAAGCGCACGACTGTGTGAACATATTGCAAATGGCATTCGGAGACGGCACGCAGAAATTCCTAATATGGAATGGCCAAGTGGGCTTACAGGAGCGGTATCAAGACTTAAGAACTTATCCGCAAATAACGATGGTCTGTCTCCAGCAAGTTAAAGCGGCGGCAAGGGAGAGCAAGGCCACATAGCTGGCCTCGGTCTTCTCGAAGCTGACCAGCAGTTTGCGATAACGATTGAGCCAGGAATGGGTTCGTTCCACCACCCAACGGCGCGCTTTCCAGCCGGGCTGGTTGCGTTTCGCATCGGCTTCCTCCTTGCGTTGCTTGATA
>JAJZKY010000428.1 GCA_021803885.1 Planctomycetota bacterium | reverse complement strand
CTGCGTTACGTGAGCGACCGCGACCGCGATGAGATCCTTTGTCTTCGATGGCAGCGCGCCGTCAGCAAAAGCCTGACGGCTGAAGGTGCGCCAGGCGTTTAGCGTTTCATGCGCAAGCTGCTCGCGCTTCTTGGCGATGTCGAGTGTTGCCTCGGGGTATATTGAGTTTTCCATAATTCAGAATCCTCGCTTCAGATAAGGTTGCCGATTGCGGATTGAATGACATGGAGTAACGGCGCCGGGTAGACACCGAACCAAATTAAAAGCACCGTTGACACTGCCAGGACGAGCGATACTGCCGGCGCACGCCGAAGCAAAGGCCCGGGAATCTGCTCGAGTTCGAATGGTTGCCGGTACAGAGCCGCGACCACCCGCAGATAGTAAAAGAGTCCGATGGTGCTGGTAATCACCAAAACGATGATGAGCGCCCACGCTTGAGAGGCTGCGCCCGCGGCCACGATGTAAAACTTACCGAGAAAACCCGCTGTGAGAGGAATGCCGGCGAGCGAGAGGAGCATCGTGGTGAAGACGAGCGCAAGCCCGGGACGGCTCCAGAAAAGACCACGATAGTCGTTGAGTTGGTCCGCATCGCGCTCGCCGCCGGAAAGTGCGGTCACCACGGCAAATGCGCCGAGGGTCATGACGAAATAAGCCACAAGGTAGAAGCAGGCCGCGCTGGTGCCGAAGCGGCTGCTGACTTCAAGCGCCACAAGCACGTAGCCCATGTGTGCAATCGAGGAGTATGCCAGGATGCGTTTAACGTTGCTTGATAAGAGAGCCAGCAGATTGCCCGCAATCATCGAGACGATGGCGATAATCGATACGACGACGAGCAGGCGCGGAAAATGATCTGCGCCGGAGAGGTGGAAATAGCGCAGGAACAGAGCGAACATCCCGCCTTTGGAGACCGTGGCGATGAAGGCAGTGACCGGCGCGGGTGCCCCCTCGTAAACATCGGGCGCCCACATGTGGAATGGGGCCAGAGCAAGTTTGAAGCCGATGCCGGTAATAATGAGGACCGTGCCAGGGAGCAGGAGGTTGAGGTTTATGCCGGATTGGGCAGCGAGGAGTCTTGCCAGTTGTGCAAAATCCAGGGTCCCGAAATCGGCATAGATCAGGGCGATTCCAAACGCCAGAAAGGCGGAGGAGGATCCAGCCAGAACCAGGTATTTGATTCCTGCCTCCAGCGACAGAGGACGATCACGCAGATAAGCGATCAACCCATAAAGCGCGATGCTGAGGATCTCGATGCCAAGAAACAGCGAGGCGAAGTGACTGCTCGCGGCCAGAACCATGGCTCCGAGCGTAGCTACCAGCAGCAAGACATAGAATTCTTCCTTGTTTCCTTCCCGCGCTGACAGATAGCCATAGGCCAGCAGCGCTATGAAGAAACTGGCTGCGGTAAGCAGGCCCATGAAGAAGAGCGCGTACCTGTCCATCAACAACAAGGGCGTTATCTGGCCCGGAGGGGTAAAGAAGGTGGTGATGAAGGCGGCTGCCAGGCCGGCGAGCGTGAGTGCGAAAGCGGCAGAGTGATTACGCCGGATCGCAATGGCCAGAAGCACCACAAGAGAAGTTCCCGCCACCAACAGCAGCGGGAGGAGCGAAATGACATGGCCGGCGTTCAATTGCTCATCTCCATAGCGCGGGCACATTGCTCGTGGCGCAGGTGAAAGTTTGGATCACCGGTTGCGGATAGAGACCGAGCCAGAGCAACACAACCATGAGTATGCCCAGCACGAACCCTTCGCGTGGCGCCAGGTCCTTGAGACGCCAGGAATGGACATTCTGTCCCTGGAATGCATTTTGCACGAAGCGCAGTGCGTAGAAGGTCGCTGCAAGAACCCCACATGCCGCTATGGCAGCCGCGGCGATGTGAGCCTGATACGTTCCGATGAGGATCAGGAACTCGCCGACGAAATCGCCCATGCCGGGAAGTCCCAGCGCCGCGAGCGCGAAGAACAAACCTACACTGCTGAGCCGCGGCAACGTGTCCCAAAGACCGCCCATCGATGCGATCTCGCGCGATTCGATGCGCTTCTCGAGAGCACCGGCAACAAGGAACAGAGCGCCGATGCTGATGCCGTGGGCAATGACTGTCACGACCGCTCCCTGCAATGCAATTGCGTTGCCCGAGAAAATTCCAAGCAGAACGAATCCGAGATGGCCGATGCTGGCATAGGCGATCAGCCGCATCAGATTGGTCTGGGAAAGAGCGAGGAAGGCGCCATAGAGGATTCCAACGACTGCCAGCACAATGATGACCGGTGCCGCTGCATGCACGGCCTCCGGGAACAGTGGGAGGAGAAAGCGAATCATAGCGTAAGCTGCGGTAGCCGACATGAGGCTCGCGAGCACGAGATTCGAGGCTGTGGTAGCTTCAGCGCAGGCATCGGGAAGCCAGGCGTGAAAGGGAAATATCGGGAGCTTGACGGCGAAGGCGGCCAGGAAGCCCAGCATGATCCACATTGCCGCATGCGGACTGAGCTGTGTGCCCAGCAGATCCTGGTACTCAAAGGTGTAGACGCCCGTGGACTGGTGATGCGCAAAGTAGAGGGCCAGAATGGCAATGAGCATCAAGAGCCCGCTCAATTGCGTAAAGAGGAAAAACTTTGTTGCCGCATAAGAACGGCGATCGCGTCCCCAAATGGAGATCAGGAAGTACATGGGGACCAGCATCAGTTCCCAGGAGAAGTAGAAGAGGAACAAGTCGAGCGAAAGCAGAACGCCGAGAATCCCAGCAAGAATCAGCAATAAGTTGAAGTAATAGAAACCGATGGCCTTGGAGATCTCTGACCATGAGATCACGACCGCAACCGCGCCCAAAAAGAGCGTGAGCAACACGAGTAGAAGGCTGAGGCCGTCCAGACCGAGGTGAAACTGAATGCCCGACTGCGGAATCCACTTATAGCTCACCTCTTCCAGCCACTGATTACCACCAGTGTGCGCAGCGCCCATATCGCGCACCGCGAGAGCCACAGACAGGATCAGGTCGGCCAGGACGGCGGCGAATGCGATCGAACGGCCCAGCAGCGGATGCTGGCGCGCGAGCATCCACGAGAGGATTGCTCCCGCGATGAGAACCGCAAGTAACCAGACCAGGATCATAGAAACAGCACCACCGCAATGAGAACGATCGTTCCGGCCGCGATTCCGGCGGCATACCAGCGCAGTTTGCCTGACTGGGTTCGGCTCATCCCATGCCAGGCAATTTCGGTAACACGTGCCACGCCGATGTAGAAGCCATCAATGAGGTCGCTCTTGCCAACCCTCGCCACCCAAACCACCGGCCGCACGAAGAGGCGGTCATAGAGCCAGTCCATTGCCCAATCGGAAAACCAGAAGCGATGCAGCACTCTCCCAGTTGGGCTCGAAGCCAGTGCTGCGGCAAATTCGCGCCTGCGCAGGAAGAGCACGTACGCGAGATACAATCCGAGAAAAGAGACCAGAGCGACGATACCCTCGGAAGCCGTTTCGCTGAAGTCTGGCAGGCGGGCCGCTCCCGGATTCCAGGGAAGAACACCGCTGAGAAGCTGCGCAAAGGGCGCCTTTATGTAACCGCCCACAATGGAAAGGAACGCGAGAATGATGCACGGTATGAGCATTGCGTAGCCCGGTTTGTGCGCTACCTCGCTATGCTGCTCGCCAAAGAAGACCAGAAAGATCATCCGAAATGTGTACAGAGACGTAAGGAGCACGCCGGCCAAAGCGCTAACCCAGAGCCAGATGCTCCCGTTGGCCGCGGTATAAGCGCCCCACAGAATCCAGTCCTTGCTGAAGGCGCCTGCAGTGATCAGCGGCAGGCCGGCAAGAGAGCAACCCGCAGTCAGAAAAGTCCAGAATGCGATGGGAAGGTCCTTCCGTAGCCCGCCCATACGGAAGATGTCGTGCTCGCCGTCCAACGACTCAATCACGATGCCGGCGCCCAGGAAGAGCAACGCCTTGAAGAAGGCATGCGTCATGAAATGGAAGATGGCGGCAGGCCACGCGCCCACGCCCAGGGCCAGGAACATGTATCCGATCTGGCTGATGGTCGAATAGGCAAGCACACGCTTGAGGTCATGCTGTGTGAGCGCGCTGAAGCCTGCCATGAGCAGGGTTGCGGCTCCAATCACTACAACCGCGAACTGAGCAACCGGCGCGAGTCCGTAGAGAACATGCATGCGCGCAATCAGATAGACGCCGGCGGTGACCATGGTGGCCGCGTGGATGAGAGCGCTGACCGGCGTGGGACCGGCCATGGCATCGGGCAACCAGGTTTGGAGAGGCAACTGCGCCGATTTGCCTACAGCGCCGCCCAGCAGCAGCAGTGCGGCAGCCGTGGCAACAGCAGAACCGGTGTGCCACTGGAGCACGGCGCGGTGCATGACCTCCTGAATGTTGAGCGTGCCGAATTGATGGAATAGCAGGAAGAGGCCGATCACCAGTGCGGTATCGCCGACGCGGGTGACGATGAATGCCTTGCGGCCGGCGAGGCCATTCGCCGGATCGCGATACCAGAACCCGATGAGAAGGTAACTGCACAGACCCACACCTTCCCATCCGAGATAGAGCAGCAGCAGATTATCTGCGAGAACCAGGGTCAACATGCAGGCGACGAACAGATTCATGTACGCGAAGAAGCGGCCATAACCGTCGTCGCCGCGCATGAATTCTGTGGAGTAAACATGAATGAGAAAGCTGACAAACGCGACCACCACCATCATGATCAGGGACAACGGATCGAGATAGAGCGCGATCTCAGGACGCAACCTGCCGACATCGAACCACCTCCAAAGCACCTGAGTGTAGACGCCGGCAGCAGGCGTAGTGCGTATGAAGGAAATTGTCACGAGCAGTGAAATGATGGAGGCTGTACCGACGGAACAACTCGCTAGCCACGCTACAGCTTTTCGCGGCAGACGCACCACGGCCAGCACGAGCGCGCTCGCGAAAGGGATCACCGGGACCAGCCAAAGAAGGCGAAGCATCGTTATCCTCTCATTTTGCTGACTGAATCTGCGTCGAGTGTTTGCCGTTGATGAAAGTGACGCAGGAGCAACCCAAGACCGACTGACACTTCCGCGGCCGTG
>JAJZKY010000427.1 GCA_021803885.1 Planctomycetota bacterium | reverse complement strand
GCCAACAAGAACCGCAGCGATGGAAAGCTACGTTGGGCTTGGCCAACGCGGCGATCATCGCCATGGGTATCGGCTATGCGGGCTCCTCCCATCTCCTCGTGTGGCTGGGCTGGGTGTGTCAAGCCGCAGCGGTTTTGACCTATGTTGTAGACCTTCGTGCGGCGGGATGGAATGATCGTAGGACCATGGCCGATCCGGCCTTGCGGACGCAGGTTTTGGCCACCATGTTCCTGGCAGTCTTTGAGGTATTCGGAACCGAAGCACTACGAACCCATCAGCCATCCTTCTGGGTGCTGGCCATTTTGGCCTACGGATTGGGTTGGCTGGGCCTAAGCTTCATCGCCTTCATCCATAAAATTTTGCCGTTTTTAGTTTGGCTGCACCGCTATGCTCATAGCGGCGGATCGTCGAAACGTCCTCGCTTAGACGATATCTGGGACCCCAAAACCGTGTATCTGCCCGCGCTAACCTCGGCCATAGGTCTCACGACGATGATGGTGGGATGGAGCGCCAGGGGTCAAGGGGCTTGGATGATGGGAATAGGCTTGCAGGGGTTTGCGTGGATCACCCTGGCCATGGGCGGCCTTCGGGCGGTTCGAGGTCCGCACCGAGCGAGACCAGAGGGGACCTGACGGACGTAGGCGGGCGGCGATGGCCATTTTGGTCGCGCTTGATGGACGGCTCCTAGTCCACCACTGCAATGATCGGTTCAACACCCTAATTCTAGACAATACGCGCACGACTAGACCCGGGGCCTCTCTGGGCACGATATCAAGGGCCAGGGCCAGAGGGTTGTGGCCTGGGCGTTTCAGCCTATCATGCCCAGCGCTCCCTGAAAAAATTGTGTCCCGTCGAGGTCTCGGGCGGAGTCTGCGACGGGGCAGCGGAGTGTCCGATGAAGCATCCACTTCGGATCGCGTTGGACGAAGATCGGCGGATTTTCACTCCCATCGATCGGGCGAGCTATAAATGGAAACGGGAATACGCCCACCGGACGGCCGTGGAACGCGTGAACAGTCGCCTGGATGTGTCGTTTGGCTTCGAGTTACCTACGATTCGCGGCCTAAAGAAAATGCGCCTGCGGTGTGGGTTGGCCCTGGGCCGCATTCGGGCGAATCAGCCGGACCGACTGCGAAGCCTCGTCCAAAAGGCAGCCTAAACGCTCGCTACGCGAGCGTTCTCGAGCATCGATTCCCCGGCAGACCCGACGCCCGCGTCGGGTCTAAGCGTCGTGGATCCATCAGAGGTTTGTGCGGACGGGTCCACGGGTCCGGGACGATCCTGGGCCCCGTGAAGCGCTGGCTGGCCCAACTTGCGAAATAAAGCAAACGAATGGTGGTTTTATCGGCGTAAAATTCCGCGAACCTGCCCACAACGCAAATTTTGGCCCCTCATTTGCGGCCGTTTTCTGTGTATTGCGGCCAGACCGTCCCATGATCTCGCCCCAACCCGCTACCTCTCCCAACTTTTATCCTCACTGGGCTGTTGGACCATCACAGTGCAAAAAGCTCAGTGAGTGCTGGCGGAGTGATCCCGTTAGGCGGAGTTCATTCGCCGACGCCCCAGTGACGGACAATCTCCCGGGCGACATCTTTGGCAGTCTTTTGCTCAGTGTCCACGATAAAATCCTCCAACGAGGATGTCTCCAGCTCGGCCGCCAACTGAGTTGAGCGCGCTAGGTGCCACTGGAGGGAATCGGCGCTAGATTCACGGCCTCGAATACGGGCATGATTGACCAACAGCGAAGCAGTGAGGCGCACTACCACGAGCTCGGCTCCGGGCACGACCGCGCGAACGCGGTCTAGGTCGCCCGCGTGTTCCATGACGCTGGGAATGATCAGGTAGCGGGCACCTGCCTCACGATAGTTCAGCCAAACGGCGGCCAGATTTTTAAAGCCCATGGACGTGTTAAACGGATCGTCCTTTGGCCGAGGGAACGCACTCCTAAGGTAGTCTAAGTCGGCCACCGCATGCGGCAGAGCGTAATCCCATTCAAGAAGCTCAGACACCGCTTTGGCTGCACTAGACTTCCCAATACCCACTGGCCCGGTGATGATCAGAACCGATATGATTTCATCCTGCCGATTGTCCATACCTTATTCTAGCAGAGATATCCAGGGCTTTGGAAACACCTCATAAAAGACCTACGGGGCGTAACTTGGTTAACCGCCACGATGTTTAGAAACCCACGCCCTTGTCGATCCGTTCCCTCGGCAGCGATTCCGACATCGAAAGCGATGACACACCGCACATCGTGCCTTTAGTCGATGGCCCGCTTAGCCAGGTGGCGAGAGAGTCCATCAGATGAAGGCATCTCCAACGTCTTAGTCGCTTGGAGTGTGCTAAGCCGTTTTCAACAAAAAAAGCTGTAGGCTATTTAGCCTTGACGCTGATAGTCTCTTGGTAATAGGCTTGGAAGTCCATTGGCCTTTCTTTGGCCACATCCTGACCCTGCACCTCGTGGTGGCGCTGGGCGGATGGTTTGACCTGTTGATGATGGGGTCAGTTATCGCTTGTGGGCGATGTTTGACCGCCATCAAGAACCGCAGCGATGGAAATACTTTGGGCTTGGCCAACGCGGCGATCATCGCCATGGATATCGGCTACGGGTACTCCTCCCATCTCCTCGTGTGGCTGGGCTGGGTGTGTCAAGCCGCAGCGGTTTTGACCTATGTCGTAGACCTTCGTGCGGCGGGCTGGAATGATGGTAGGACCTGGCCTTGCGGACGCAGGTTTTGGCCACCATGTTCCTGGTAGTCTTTGAGGTGTTCGGAACCGAAGCGCTACGAACCCATCAGCCATCCTTCTGGGTGCTGGCCATTTTGGCCTACGGATTGGGTTGGTTGGGCCTAAGCTTCGTCGCCTTCATCCATAAAATTTTGCCGTTTTTAGTTTGGCTGCACCGCTATGCTCATAGCGGCGGGTCGTCGAAACGTCCTCGCTTAGACGATATCTAGGACCCCAAAACCGTGTATCTGCCCGCGCTAGCCTCGGCCATGTGGGGGTTCATGCATCAGTACTGCTGCACGCTCGCATTACCGGATGGGAATCGCGATTGGGGTCTCCCCTCATCGAGAGGGAAGACTCCAGCGGCTTTCATCCCCATAGGTCAACCAAGGGGTTTTTCGCCGCTATTTTATAACCCAAAAAGAAAGGACCATTGTGATACTCCTGGCGTTCTATCGGGGTCGCCGAGCTTCGCCGTATTCGATCGCAGATTCCTGACTCCTCCGACCATCTCGGCCTGGTCTAGTATCGCGACCGTGCCCAGTTAATCCTGTATACCACGCCTCCCTCCCGGCTCGACGATGCGCTAGGCTTGCACCGCCAGGGCGATTCACCACCACCAGACGACCTATGGGGGTTCCGCGCGGGACATGGCATCGGACGGAATGGGGCTCGGTTTTTGCCCGATTGGTGGCCCCACACAGACCCCTACGTGGATTCCTATCCGACCTGCTCACTGAACGAATCCGCCTGGCAAGACGATGTGCGCACCATGCGATCCCAGGGATGGACCTGTTCGACCAACTCCACGCGAGGCTTTTTGGGCATTTCGCCCAGACTCTGGCTCGGTACCGGACTGCTGGCCACGCTCACGCTCATCGTGCTAAACCTCCATAGCCATGCACGCTATGCTAGAATTACGCTAAAATCCAGGAGGAAGGAGGAGAGAGGGCGTGTGAACGCATTGCTCGCGTCATTGGACCAACGTACGAAGCGCCTGAATCAACTCGGGCCGCTACCGGTGGAAACACGCCGATCGCTGGCGGAAGCTTTGCGAACGCGTGTCACGTATGCATCGAACGCCTTGAAGGCAATCGCTTGACCTTAGCGGAAACCCAGGTGGTGTTGTCCGGCGTTACCGTGGGCGGGAAATCCTTGCGCGATCACCTGGAAGCTATCGACCATGCAGATGCCTGGGATGCCATGCTGCCATGGACGCGTTCCAATGAGCCGATTACCTCGTTTTTGTTGCGTTCCTTGCACGGCCCGGTGTTGCGGCGATCGCGGCCAGAGCATGCCGGTCAGTATCGTCAGGAGCCCGTCGCCATCGCGGGCAGTCCCCTTGTGCCCCCAGACCCCATTATCGTGCCCGGTGCGGTCGATGAGTTACTGGCGACATCGCAAGCGATGGGCGCTCACCCGGTCGTGGTTGGGGCCATCATGCATGCTCGATTGATGGGAATTCACCCCTTTGTCGATGGGAACGGGCGCACGGGGCGGTTGTTGCTCAATCTCTGGCTCATGCGCCATCGGTATGTCCCGTCCATCTT
Organism: Planctomycetota bacterium; assembly: GCA_021803885.1. The sequence goes on along the minus strand of JAJZKY010000427.1, from coordinate 795 downwards.
GGAACCGGGCGATCGTCCGGCATACTATGCGGCCTTGCAGGCCGCCGACGGCGGCGTCTTTGACCCGATTGGGGACGTGGTCGCTCACGGCATTTCACGAACCCCGAGGGTGTATGAAGAGGTACTGCGACTAGGACCTGAGCCGCCGACTCCGAAACCACCCGGTCTGCATTGATAGCCATCGCCCAGTCTTAGTCTCGCTGATGCAAGGCTCCGGACACCCGGCCCTGACGTCCGTGAAGCGGGGTTGCGGCCGTGGGAGCTCCGTCCTTCAGACCGGGGAGGAGTCCGCTGTGGACATTTCGCCCAGACTCCGGCTCGGTACCGGACTGCTGGCCCCACTCACGCTTATTGTGCTAAACCGCCTCGCTCCATAGCCGTATTTCGGCGGCATTACCCATGGCCCTGGCAAACGCGGACGCGGAACTGATCAAGATCCGGTCGTCGGGGCATGGCCAGTCCTAACACGCGGGACCCTAGATGAGGTACATGGGCATCCGGCAAAATCAGAAATCTGGCATGGTTCGCCACAAAACGTAAACGCCGCCGTCCACCCGATCAACGCGACCCATCGCCCCTGCTATTCGGCCACCTGATATATACGCTCTCCCACAATCCCGCGAAATCCTAAACAATGGTGCTGATCCACCAAGGACTGCCACCGCGCGACCTCCAGGTTCGTTACCAAACGCACCGTCACTTCGGACAGTGAACAAGAAGTGTCAATCGGCGCTAATGTGGTCATACAACAACGATAAACCATCGAGGCTCTTATGTTTACCATTTGTCTTGACT
>JAJZKY010000426.1 GCA_021803885.1 Planctomycetota bacterium | reverse complement strand
AAACAACAGCGGCTGCATAACAATGCGCACCACGAATGCACCCAGTTCGCGACGCAGCACGCGCAGGTCGCGCTGCATGAGTCCGAGAAAGGCCAGTGCGTAGAGCCGAAGCGCAGGCGTGTGGCTGGGCTGGGGTGCGGCGGTTGGTGCCAATACGGTCGTGCTACTCACGCAGGTCCCTCCCGGTCAGGTGGATGAAGACGGTTTCGAGCGCTGGCTCTTGAATAGAAATATCGCGCAGACCGTGGTGCTGTGTCGTCTGCACCAGCACGGGCAGCAGTCCGTCGGCGCTTTGTGCATAGACGCGCAGGCCTGTGGGTGTTGCCTCCACGCTGCCGATGCCGGGCAGTGCGCGCACGCTCGTGGCCAGGGCGTCGATGCCCTCGTTGCGGTTCAAGTCCAACACATAGATGGTCTTGGCACCCAGGCTGCGTTTCAGGTTTTCTGGCGTGTCTTCGACCAGAATTTTTCCGTGGTCGATGATGGCCACGCGGTCGCAGAGCGCGTCGGCCTCTTCCATGTAGTGCGTGGTCAGCAGCACGGTGATGCCCTCATCGCGCAGGCCGCGTACGGCCTCCCACATGGCGATGCGGCTCTGCGGATCCAGTCCGGCGCTGGGTTCATCCAAAAACAACACGGCGGGGTGGTGGGCAATGGCGCGTGCGATCAACAAGCGCTGGGCCAGACCGCCAGAGAGCGCAAAGGGGCGCGCCTGGGCGCGTTCACTCAAGCGGAATTGCTCCAGCAATTTTTGCGAACGCTCGCGCGCGGCCTGCGTGCTCATGCCAAAGTAGCGGCAATGGTAGAAAAGATTCTCAAAGACGGTCAGCGACCGGTCGAGCGTGTTGTATTGCGGCACTACACCGATATTGCGCCTTGCCAACGAGGGATGCCGCACCACATCCACATCCGCGATGCGCACTTGGCCCGAGGTGGGCAGCACGCGCGTGGTGCAGATGCTGATTGTGGTTGTCTTGCCGGCTCCGTTCGGGCCGAGCAGGCCAAAGATGCCGCCTTGCGGCACACGCAGGTCAATGCCGCCCACGGCCGTAACCGGCGGCTTGCCAGCATAAACCTTCACCAGGGATTCGAGCGAGACGATCATTGTAGGATGATACGGTTTTGGACATGGATTAGTTTCATACTTCCCGTGCAAGCCGCAGGCAAGTCGAACGGGAAGCATCCAGAAGGGAAGGAAAGAACCAGCCCCACTTTCCCTGTCTGGATACTTCTTGGTTTTGACCTTCAGAATGACTCAGGCGCTGGTTCGTCCTAGGCCACAGCCTTCCAGCCAGAGGCAGGCTTGCCCACGGGCAAGGTTCCCAAGTCTGTTGCCAGATTGGCCTGTGCAGGGGCTGGCAAGGTGGCGGTGCGGCGAGCGCGGGCCTCGCGCAGCACCTCCCACGGACGCAGCAGCCGCATGGCTTCCACGGAATAGGGCATCTCCTGTCCGCAGTCGAGGCAAATTTTGTAGGAGCGGTCCTCAAGGGTGAAGGGCCGCGACAGATGGGAATGGTGGCAACCAAAGAACAGATCAACCATGAACGCGAGAGCAAGTCGGATCCACTGCATGGTGTGGTACCTCCCCGGCATTGCTGGTCTATTTCCAACCTGCTGCCGCAATGCTCGGTTCAGGAAGACAGCGCCCAGTCGCCCGGCGCGCTTTCCTTCCTGCCAAGTTTAGATGCGTTGGCCAGCAAAAAGTCGTCTTTTGGCCGAGAGGTTGGAGTAGAGACCGTGCGGATTTCATGCAGTATCAGCGAGATGCAGAATTGGAACCGAGGAAAAGTTTCTTTTAGCGCTTGTCGTCTTTCGCCGAAGATTGCCGGTGTACCAAGATTGAGTTGGCCTGATCGATGCCAGTCAGCAGGATCTCCGCCACGTTGACGTGGGCTGGGCGGGAGGTAGCCCATAGGACGGCTTCGGCCACATCTGCGGCGGTCAGCGGCGTCATGCCTGCATACACCGCGGCGGCGCGGCGCTCATCGCCGTGGAAGCGCACGCGGCTGAATTCGGTCTCCACCATGCCGGGATCGACCGAGGTGACGCGCACCGGCGTGCCCAGCAGATCCATGCGCAGGCCCTCATTGATGCGATTTTCAGCGGCCTTGGTAGCGCAGTAGACCGCACCGCCGGGATAGGTGACGCGCCCAGCGGTCGAACCAATGTTGACCACATGGCCGTGGCCCCGCGCCACCATGCCGGGCACCACGGCGCGTGTCACGTAGAGCAATCCTTTGACGTTGGTGTCGATCATCTCCTCCCAATCGACAATGTTGCCCTCATGTACTTTGTCCAAGCCGCGGCTCAGCCCGGCATTGTTCAGCAGAATGTCGATGGCCTGCCAAGGCGCGGGCAGGCCGTCGATGGCCTGCTGCACCTGCTGCGGATCGCGCACATCCAGAGTGAGCGCGGCCACCTCTTTGGCTCCAGCCGATTGCAGGCGGCTTTGCAGCGAACGCAGACGGTCTTCGCGCCGCGCGGCCAGCAGCAGGCGTGCGCCTTCGGCAGCAAAGCGCAGCGCGCAGGCCTCGCCAATGCCAGCGCTGGCGCCGGTGATGAGAACGGTTTTGCCTTGAAACATCTGCATGGAAGCCTGCCTACTTTTTCGGGTTGGGTTGCGCCGTAGTCGGCGGCTCTGGGCTGGCAACGACCAGCACCACAAAGCTGTCTGGCAACAAAGCGGGACGCGGTGAGGGGTCTTGCAGCGTCGGTTCCGGCGGCGGGCCAAAGGAGGCTGTCGCCAAATATACTTTGCCCGTTTTGCCATCGAGGGCCAGCGTGCGCGCGCCATCCTGTGTGTCGAGTGTTTGCAGCGTCCCATATTTGTTGGGAGATTTTTGTTCAATGATGCTCAGGGTCCCCTCGCCATTCGAGACGAAGACCAAGTGCCGCGCCGCATCATAGCGCACGCCATCCGGGTTGGCCCCGATGGGCACCGTGGCCACGTTGTGGCCGTTGTCCGTGTTGGTGACGACCATCCAGTTGTCCTCACAAACCGAAAAGAGCCGATGGTCTTGCCGGTCCAGGGCCAGTCCCGTCGGGGAATCGCAGGGCGCGATGGGCCAGATGGCCGTCACCGCCAAGGTGGCGGCATCGATGCGCACCAGAAAGTTGCGATCTTCAATGTTGACGTAAATGTGACCTTCGTTGTCGGCTTGGGCAAACTCCGGCTTGCCGGGCAGCAGGACAGTTTTCAGCACGGCATTTTTGGCTGTATCGATGGCCGTGAAGGAACGGCTGCGCCCGTTGAAGGTGAGGACGCGCCGTGTGGTTGGCTCGAACAAAATTGCGTCGGGATTTTTTCCACCGGAAGCGATGCTGGCCGTCACTTGAAACGTGGTGCGATCAAAAACGAGCACCCTGTTGGCCGCGCCGTCGCTGATGTAGCCCAGCTTGCCTTTGGGATCCAGCGCAACACCATGCACCCCTTGCATGCCGGAGATCTCATGCACCAGCTTGCCGGTCTGCGTGTCCACCACCTGCACGCGATTGGCACGGCCAATGTAAAGCAGATGCGCGTTCGGGTCCGTGGTCAGATAATCCCACCAGCCTGTACCGCCAATCTTCCACGTCTGCTGCACGGAGAAGTCGGCTGTAAGTGGCTCGTGCTTTTTGCCTGCGTGCGCAGGGCCGCTGGTGAGTACCAGTGTGGCGGCTAACAGGAGGGATGCGTGAGAGCGCCGGGGCAAAGGCATGGCAGTGTGTCCTTTCGCTTGAGCAAGATGCCGAGGAAATTTCCAAGCCGAAACTTTCTCGGCTCCAGCCTAACTGATACACTACAACTACCAGCCGAAGTGGGGCTATAGCTCAGCTGGGAGAGCGCCTCGTTCGCAACGAGGAGGTCAGCGGTTCGATCCCGCTTAGCTCCACCAAAATTGTCCGGGCATCCATCAGGCACCCCGGCAACAGGGTTCAAGGGCGGATGGAGATGACAGCAACGCAGCCTTCCATTTCGCCATCCTCCAGCATCCTTCCCCAGTCAGAATCGCAGCAGGCCACGCGCTTGCGCGACCGCTTTGGCCGCGCAATTACCGACCTGCGCATCTCCGTCACCGACCGCTGCAACTACAAATGTGTCTATTGCCGCACTGGCGAACAGGGCGCACAGTATGCGGAGCTTCCCATCCCGGACTACCTGCGCCTGACGCGCGCCTTTGTGGCGCTGGGCATTGAAAAAATTCGCCTGACCGGCGGCGAGCCACTGCTGCGCAGTGGATTGACAGAGATGATCCGTGAGCTGGCAACCTATCGCACGGCCTTTGCTGCCGAGGGCCAGCCGCTGGCCGCTGGCGCGGGCCACGCGCTGGATATTGCGCTGACGACCAATGGGCATTTGCTGTCCGAGCTGGCCCAGCCGCTCAAGGACGCGGGCCTGCATCGCATCACGGTCAGCATGGATGCCGTCGATCGCGCCAAGTTTGCGCGCATCACCCGAATTGAAGACGGATATGACCGCGTACTGGCGGGCATCCGCGCCGCCCAGCGCGCGGGGCTGGAGCCGGTGAAGGTCAACTGCGTGCTGCTGCGCGGCTTCAATGAGGATCAGATCGTTCCCTTTGCCAAGTTCTCGCGCGAGGAAGGCGTGGTGGTGCGTTTTATTGAGTTCATGCCGCTGGAGGAAGATCGCCGCTGGTCGCCCGAGGTGGTGGTGCGCATGGAAGAAATTCTTACTGCGCTGAACACCTTTCGGCCCGTGGTGCCGTTGCCACCGCAGGCGTTGAGTGAGACGGCGCGGCGCTATACCTTTGACGATGGCCTAGGCGAGATTGGCATCATCGCTCCGGTCTCGCATCCGTTTTGCGGCCATTGCAGCCGCGTGCGGCTCACCTCAGACGGAAAAATTCGCACCTGTCTGTTCTCTCAAACCGACCACGATCTGTATGGCGTGCTGCGCCGGGGTGGCAGTGATGCGGATCTGGTGGCGACCATCCAGCGCGTGGTGGCGCACAAAGAGGAGCGGCACCACATTGGCGAGCCGGGCTTTTTGAAGCCATCGCGCAGCATGGTTCACATCGGCGGATAGGGAAGGCTTTCCACGCTGGGACGTTTCCGCGAAAAAAATTTTCCAGG
>JAJZKY010000425.1 GCA_021803885.1 Planctomycetota bacterium | reverse complement strand
GGCCTGTTGCTGAAAGGCAATGTCGATGTCGTAGAGAATCTCAACGTGATCGCAGAGAAATCCAATGGGCTGCAATACCACGCCCGCGTGGCCAGCATCGCGCAGTGCTTGTAGCGTTTCTTCGACCGTCGGCCCGATCCACGGTCCACCGGATGCGCCTTGGCTTTGAAATGCAAAGTACCAATCGTGCGCGGTCAATCCATCACTGGCCATGCGTTCGGCCACCAGCGCGGCCGTGCGCTTGCTCTCGGTTGCATACGGGTCTGGCCCTTGTGGCGCGCTGGCAGGCATGGCATAGGAGCGCTCTGGCTGCGTAGGTCGGACGGGGCCGCCTTCGTTGGTCGCGGCTGTTGGATGTGTTGTCGCTGCGCGCGCTGGTTCTGCCATGGGTGTCTGCACGGTGCGGCAGGGCACGCTGTGCGCGGTGAAGAGCACAGGAATTTTTACGCCCATTTCGGCGCAGGCTGCCGACCAGGTAGGCCGCAGTCGCGCGGCAAAGGCGTCGATCAGGCGCGGATGCTCGGCCCAAGCGTCGATGAAGTGCAAGCGCAAATCTGCGCCTGCTTCGGCATAGGCCGCGCGGCGGTACAGCCCCACGCTGGTGCGGGAGTTTTGCGGTGCCAGACAAATCGCCACGGCCTCAGTGATGCCATCGGCGCGCATGGCGCGCACGGTATCGGCGATGTAAGGCTTCCAGTTGCGCATGCCCACGTAGACGGGCAGGCCCAGTGCTTCGCGCAGTAGCTCAGCCTGGCGCAGCGTCCACTCTGTCAGTGGACTTTTGCCGATGAGCGCATAGCGATGCTGAATCTCTTCAATGACGGCCTGCGGAAGCGCGCGTCCGCTGACGACATTTTTGAGATATTCAGGAATCTCTTCCACGGTGTCGGGCGTGCCGTGGGCCAGCAGCAACACGGCCTGCTTGGCGGTTGTGCTCATCGTGCGCCGCCTTGGCTGGAGGACTGCGCGGCCATCGCGGTGCTGATCTCGCGCACCCAGCGCACCACGCGCTGCACGTTCTCGACGGGCGTGCCCGGAACAATGCCGTGGCCAACATTAAAGATGTGCCCTGCGCGTCCGTTGGCCTGATGCAACACCTCGGCAACGCGCGCCCGCAAAAGTTTTTCTGGCGCGAAGAGCGCAATGGGATCCAAATTGCCCTGCACGGCGCAGCCAGCGCCCAGCGCCTGCCAGCCCACATTGAGCGGCGTGCGCCAGTCCAGACCGATGGCGTCTGCGCCTGTTTCGCGCATCGCGGGCAGCAGCATGGCCGTGTCCACGCCAAAGTAAATCACCGGCACGCCGAGCGCTTGCACGCGTCGCACCAGAGTCGTTGTCATCGGCAGAACGAACTCGCGGTAGTCGGTGACCGAAAGCGCGCCTGCCCAACTGTCGAAGATTTGGATGGTGTCGGCACCGGCCTCAATTTGCTGCTGGGCAAACTCCACCAGCACGGTGACCAGTTTTTCCAGCAGCACATTCCACGCCGCAGTGTTGGAGTACATCAGCCGTTTGGTCTCAATGTAGTTGCGCGAGCCACCGCCTTCGATCATGTAGCTGGCCAGCGTAAACGGCGCTCCGCAAAAACCGATCATGCCCTTGCTCTGGCCAAAGTGGGCGACCACGCGCTGTATGGCTTCGGCCACGTAGCGCAGGTCTTCGGCGCGATCCGTGCGCAGCGCGTCAATATCCGCAGCCGTGCGCAGGGGGCGATGCACCACCGGGCCTTCGCCGGCTTGAAAGGTAAAGTCCAAGCCCATGGGTTCCAGCGGTAGCAATAAGTCGGCGAAGATGATGGCCGCGTCCACGTCGAGTTTTTCCGCAGCGGTGATGGTGACCTCGGCGGCCAACTCCGGCTGCTTGCAAATCTCCAGCAGCGAGTGCTCACGGCGCACGGCCTGATACTCCGGCATGTAGCGCCCGGCCTGGCGCAGAAACCAAACGGGGGTGCAATCAACCGGCTGGCGCAGCAGCGCGCGCACAAAACGGCTGCCGCCGGTCAACGTGCCGGTGGCGTGCAGCGCGGCTTTGTGTTCAGTGTGGGCGGCAAGAGTGGAGGAATTCGTGGTAGCCATGATTTGTCCTCCTTAGTATAGGCGGCGCGCATCTCGAGCTGCCCGGAGACGGTTGCTGGCGTTACGGAATGCGCTCGAACTTGTAGCTGGCTTCGAGCAGTGCTGCGGAGATGGCTTGGATGTGCGCCGGGCCACGCGCTTCCAGCGTGATGTCAATGACGGTGTCGCCCAGGTTGACGCCGTAGTGGGCCCGGTTGTGCAGCGTCTCCACAATGTTGGCCTGTTGATCGGCCAGGATTTTTGTCAATGCCAGCAGCGCGCCGGGCCGGTCCGAGAGATGCACGCGAATGCGCACGCGGCGACCGTCTTTGACTAATCCACGTTCAATGATGCGCGCCAGTAGGCTGACGTCAATGTTGCCGCCGCAGACCAGCACGGCCGTGCGTTGCGTGGTCAGCGAGGTTTTTTTGTGCAGCAGCGCGGCCAGGGCCACGGCGCCTGCGCCTTCGGCCAATGTCTTTTCGCGCTCCAGCAAAACCAGAATTGCGCTGGCGATCTCCTCCTCGTCCACGGTGACCATCTCATCGACGTAGCGCTGCACCAGCGGCAGCGTGATGTCTCCAGCGCGGCGCACTGCGATGCCGTCGGCAATGGTGGCCTCGGCGGGCAGCGTAATGGGCGCGTTGGCCTTGCACGCGGCCAGCATCGAGGGTAGTCGCTCGGTTTGCACGCCGATGATGCGAATCTTTGGATTGCTTTCCTTCAGTGCGCCGGCCACGCCGCTGATGAGTCCGCCGCCGCCGATGGGAACCACGACGGCTTCGAGGCCTGCAATCTGTTCCAGCAGCTCCAAGCCGATGGTGCCCTGGCCGTGGATGACGTGGAGATCGTCGAAGGGATGCAGAAAGGTCATGTGCTGGGATTGACTACGCGCGATGGCCTCGGCGTAAGCCTCGTCGTAGTTGGCTCCGTGCAGCACCACATCCGCGCCGAAGTTGCGCGTGGAGCTGACCTTGACCAGCGGCGTCATCAGCGGCATCACGATCTGTGCGCGAATGCCGCGGCTGGCGGCGTGATAGGCCACGGCCTGCGCATGGTTGCCCGCGCTGGCGGCCACGATGCCGCGCTGGCGCTCCTCTTTGCTGAGCTGAAGAATTTTGTTCAGCGCGCCGCGTTCCTTGAAGGCTCCGGTGCGTTGCAGGTTGTCGAGTTTCAAAAACACCTGCTGGCCGGTGAGGGCCGTCAGCTCCGCAGAGTATTGGCAGGGCGTCAGACTGATGTGGTTGCGGATGCGTGCGCGTGCTTGTTCAACCAGGGGCAGCATGGCGGTGGGGGCGGTGGAATCGTTCGACATAGGCGCAGCTTTCATCATACGTCCGGTGCGCCGTGAGCGCTTCAAGAAAGATGCATGCATTGTGGGGCGAGCGTGGATCGGAAGCCTGTGCCTTGGGCTGCAATTCGGATGCGCTTGCCGCTGGCCCACGCCCGCAGGTAGGCTATGGGTATGTACGAAGATTTTCGCGTCGCCGATCCTTGGACAGGCCAGGAACTACACTGCGTCTGGAAGGCCAATGTTGTCGCCATTGCCACCCGCCATGCGGATGCTGTGGATGTGCGGTTTGATGTCAGTGGTCGCCCTGTATGGATCGCTTTGCCGCATCCGGCCTGGGTCGAATATCAGCGCCGCACGGGCCGCGCTATTACCGACCGCCTTGCCGCACAGATTGCCGGGCGCTATTTGCGACTGGCTGTGGAGAGCGGCTATGACAATGGACGCGAAATCTACACGCTCTCTGTGGACGAAGTGTTGACGCATTTGGATGCTGTGTTGCGCGAGGCCGGACACACCGACAATCTGCCCGTTCTTCCGGTGGCGGGCTGACGATGTTCCTGCGCCGCCTGCGGGTACAAAGGCGCACAGCGCAGGGGCTGCTGGTGGATTGTCCTTTGCGGTGGATGGATAGCTTTGCCATGCGCAGCTTTACCAACGACGCAATTTTCGATGACACCCTGCCCGTCGCGGATGGTTGCTTGGAGGCGGGCACCCTGGTCCCCATCGATTCGTTGCACACAGCCATGCAAACATGGTTCCAGCGCAAAGGCTATTTGCGTCCGGGCGAGTCCCTGCTGCTGACAGAAGTGCAGACCGCGTCGCAAGGCAATGCCGTACCGCAACCGACTCCGGAGCGAAACCTATGATTGCGCATCTGCGCGGCAAGCTGCTCGCAAAATCCCCACAAAGTGTGATTGTCGAGGCGGCAGGCGTTGGCTATGAAGTGGCCATCAGCATTCCCACCTATACCGGACTGCCCGGCGAAGGCGTAGAGGTTGCCCTGCACATTTACACGCATGTGCGCGAGGAAGCGCTGGCTCTGTTTGGTTTTGCGGATGCGACAGAAAAACAACTTTTTGAAAAATTGATTTCCATCAGCGGCGTGGGGCCAAGTCTGGCGCTGAAGGTGCTGAGTGGCCTGAATGCGGAGCGGCTGATTGCGGCCATTCGCGGGCAGGATGCGGCCACGCTGACGCGCATCCCCGGCATTGGCAAAAAGACAGCCGAGCGTTTGGTGCTGGAGTTGAAGGACAAGTTGGATGCGCTGGGGTCCGCTGTGGTTGCGGGGGTGCAGGCTCCCGTGGCGGAGGATGTGATCTCCGCGCTGGTGAACCTGGGCTATCCGCGCCCGACGGCGGCCAAGGCGGTGGAAACTGCGGTCGAGCGCAGCCCAGAGCATCGGGATCACTTTGAGGCTTTGTTCCGGGCCTCCATGGCAGCCATGCGCTAAGCGTGTCTGGGTCTCGTTGCCCCGGTGGCAAGGATTGTTTTCTCCGATTTATCCCTATCTTAATGCTTTTAGATTGACCGATCTCGCCTCCGTGGATATAGTCGTTTTGGGTCGTGGCGTTGCAAGGAATTCTCGTCTCCAGAAGCATTGCTGCTGGAGGAATGCACGCGACTCCAATCCCAGGCAGATCGGCAGGCTGAATGTTCCATTTTTCCGCAGCGGCTTGCGCCGCACCGCACTCTTTGGCTGTATGGATGGCGGCTCCTTCTCATGCGC
>JAJZKY010000424.1 GCA_021803885.1 Planctomycetota bacterium | reverse complement strand
AGTGAAGGATGCAATTCTGTCATTCCAGGCCTACTTCGAGGGTGAAGCCGCACTGATTTTCTGGCTACCATCCGGAAAGGGGCGAATCAAGCTGAATCCCGCTACCGATTCCATTTCATGGCGTTGTGCGGTGCCCCATGGTGAAAGCCTCCTCGCCTTTGGCCGCATCATGTGGGGAGAAGCGAACGAGTATCCGCAAGAGATCGTTCTGCGCAGAGGCGGGGAGCCCGCCGGATTATTTCATTTGCGGATCACATAGAGGGATGCGTGGAAGTGGAGGTCCAATTTCAACCCGGCGAACGGATCGCGCATCAGGAGTTTGGACAAGGTGTTGTTCTGGAGCCTGTCCACGACGGTTATCTTCGCGCCTTCTTCGGTGTCGGTGAGCGGCGCGTACCAATCGCGTCGGTCCGTCGCGAGCTCTCCCGAACAGAGCGCATGCTGCGCGGCGTTGCTGGTGGTGCTGAGCGGTCGCGGAAGGCGTGGCTCACGTACGAGGCCTATGCCTTGCCGGTCATGGAGAGCGCGTCCGCGCTGACTTCAGCGAAAATTGACCTGCTTCCTCACCAAGTTGTCCTGACGCATCGTATCGCAACAGCGTCTCCCCGTCGTTATTTGGTCGCCGATGAGGTGGGCCTTGGCAAAACCATTGAAACCGCGCTGATCCTGCGCGAATTGGCCAGCCGGGGCGAATTGAACCGAGCACTGATGGTGGTTCCCGCCGGTCTCGTAAACAACTGGCACCGAGAGCTTAACGAAGTTTTTAATCTTGGTTTCGAAGTGTTCGGCTCCGAAGGCGATATTACTGACCGGAAGACCAATGCGTTTGCAAAACATGACCGGCTCATCGCCAGCATTGATACCCTTAAGCGCCCAGCCCGCATAAAGCGCCTTCTGGAAGCGCCACGTTGGGACTTGGTCGTATTCGACGAAGCACATCACCTAACGGCCTTTCGTTCTGGCAACAAGGTGAGAAAAACAGAAAATTACAAACTGGCTGAAGCGCTCCGCGATCACTCGCGAGATCTGCTATTGTTGTCCGCTACTCCGCACCAGGGCAATCATTTCCAATTCTGGATGTTGATTCAGTTGCTGAACCCAACCTTGTTTAGCAGCCCTGAGGACATGGTCGAGAACCGTCATCGCCTGAATACCGTGATGTATCGGCGCACAAAAGCGGATGCCTGCCAACCGGACGGCACCGCTCTCTTTGCACGTCGATGGGTCCACACTGAGTCATTCCTCATGAACCAAGACGAACGGCTTTTCTATGGAAAGCTAAAGGAGTACTTGGAAGAAGGTTTCGATCTCGCGCGTCGTCAGGGCAACCAGGGACGGGCTCTTGGATTCTTGATGGCGATCTTTCAAAAGATCGCTGCTTCCAGCTTCGCCGCTGTCCGCAGAACACTAAAACGCCGCCTGCTGATGCTGACGTTGCATGAGGCGCTCCTTCACGACAAAGACTTGGACATCGAAGGACGCGAACGGTTGATGCAGGAGGCCCGTGAGCTGATTCATGAAGAATTTGGGTTCGCACGGGATAGCATCGGACGGAGCGAGGTGGACCGTGTGCTCGCCGACCTCAAGTATCGGCTCGTCAAGAAACTTGATGAGGAAGAATTGGAATTGGCGTCCGATCCGTACGGTAGCGAGTATTCCGCCACCCATGCGGAAGAGGCCGCGGCGGCAGCGGTGAACATTCATCTCCCCGAGGAGCGCCTGCGCATCCGCGATCTTCTCAAATTATTCCCAGAACTGCGTGAAACTAAGGTGCAGAAACTGCTCGATGGCCTCGGCGTCTTATGGCGACAGAATCCGAACGAAAAGATCGTAATATTTGCGACTTATTTGGGAACGGTGGATTCGATTGCCCGCGAGATTGAACTGACATTCCCAGGTCAAGGCGTGGTGGTCCTGCGGGGGGGTGACCACGGTTCGAAGTTGGCGGCTGAACGCAGGTTCCGTCAGAAAGATGGTCCCCGCGTACTCGTCTGCACTGCGGCAGGTCGCGAGGGTATAAACCTCCAATTCGCTCGAATCCTCTTCAACTTCGATTTGCCATGGAATCCGATGGATGTAGAGCAGAGAATCGGACGCATTCATCGTTACGGGCAGAACCACACGGCGCAGGTGTATAACCTAGTGCTATCTGACACTATCGAGGGTCGAATCTTTCTCTTGTTGGATGAAAAGCTCACCGAAATCGCGCGGACGGTTGGTAAAGTCGACGAGCAGGGCAATATCGCAGAAGACCTTCGGGCCCAGATTCTGGGCCAACTGTCAGAGCGGCTCAATTATGACCGTCTGTACCAAGAAGCATTGACTGACCCCGAGCTGAAGCGAACCCAAGTTGAGTTGGAAGCGGCCTTATCGAACTCGCGCGAAGCTCGGCAGGTGGTATTCGATTTGTTTCAGGACCTCGATGGTTTCAGCCTAGATGACTATAAGCCGTATTCGGACGTGTCGTCGAGCCTACAGCGATTGGTGCAGTTCCTCTCGGCGGCAGTTTCGGAACACCAGAATAGACTTGTGAAAATTGATGAAGAAACTTACGAGTTGGTGAAAGCTGACAGCGCCCGCCCTGTCCGGTTCACGTTGAATCGGGACATTGCCACGAGCAGCGATGACGTCGAATTGATCGGGTTGGACCATCCGCTGGTGCAAGAGGAACTCGGCAGATGGCGTAGTGTACCCCCTGAAGAAGTCGGCACCGTTGTCTCGATGGCTGTCGACGATACAGTACTGCTCTCGCTGTGGCTAGTTGAATTGTCTGCGGGCAGGGGCGAACGTAAGATGATTATCCTTCCGATCGCGGAGAAGCGTGACGGAACTCGAGTGCCCGCGATCGAGCGTCAAGTCCATCATTGTCTGCGAGCGCCTGCTGCTGCGGCCAAACTCAGTCCAGACGACCGGCTCACCCTATTTGCGCGGGTTGTCGAGCCGACCTTGCAAAGAGAGCTGAAACACAGAGGCACCGCAAATGGAGACGGGAGCTACTCTGCGGATCTGGTCGGATACGTAGAAATAGTCAGTTCTCCCTCATAAAACTCACAACTCTTTGGTACTTTCATCAGACAGCTTGAATCTGCTTGTGCGTGCCTTTTCGAATCAGCGAACTGTCTGTGGTCGGCGGCGGCGAAGTCGTGTCTCGCATTCGCATCGCGCTATACGCTGACATCTATCTCGTATGCGTGAATCCTCTCTGTTTAACAGAACCTGGCTTGGAATTTTCCTAAAAGAAAGCTACACTTCCCGTAACCTGTTCGACCGGCCAAACGAGGATTGCGATGCGGTTTTCCCCCAAGCGCACCCAATCCGTTGCCGTCCTTGTCACGTGTACGGTCGCGATCATTCTGGTTGTCGCGTTTGTTCGTTACCGCATTCGGCGGCGGATCGACTCAGACAGTGCCGACGCGCTCCTGCAGCGTGCCGACGATCTTGCATGGAACGGCCAGTGGTTTGCCGCCGCCCCTATCTTCCACCAAGCAGAGACAAAGTTCACTGCCGAGCGGAATGAGGCCAAAGCCCTCTTTGCCCAGGTGAGCCAGATCCCAGCCTATGGCGAGTCCGCCAGCCTTGCGGACACAATCTACGCCCTCACGGAAGACCTGAAGAAGCCCGAAGCCGCCGATCCTGAAACTCGACTGCGGATTCTTGAAGTGCGGGGCATGATCGAGAACAACTACGATGCGAGCCTCGCGCGCCAAACCTGGAGCCGGGTTGCCGTTTTTGCACGAGACCGCGGCCATTTACTTCTGGCATCTCGCGCGCTTGGTGAAGAGGGGATCTCGGCATTCCTGCTCGGCGATACAGCGACCGCGAAGAAAGAAGTTCTGACGGCCTGGGGCGTGGCGAAGGTCGCTCACGACATCCCGGCCCAGGTTCGATACGCCAGCCTTTATGGCGCAGGTCTGGTTGAAATGCACCGTTACCAGCAAGGGCTGAAACCTCTCGACGAAGCCATTGCCATAGCCCGAGCCCATCCGGCTGTTGCCTACCCAGCCGTTGCGATTTCCTCCAAGATCGATGCTCTCCGCGGACTCCACCGCTATCAGGAAGCACTAACGCTCGCGAATCAGGCGCTGGCCGAGATCCCCAGCCCATCACTCAAAGGGCACTACTACCAGATCCTCACGTCGCGAGCGAGCGTCTATGAGGACCTCGGCCAGTGGGAGAACGCGATCGCAGATTTCAAACAGGCGCTTTCTCTCGCAACGCAACTTGACTATTGGCGCGGCGTTACGCAGGTAGCGGGAGAACTTGCCGATGCATATATACACCAGAAGGATCTCAATGCCGCACTTACCTCGATCGATCAGGCGATCGATGCCAACAAGCGGATCCCGGATGAACTGTATTTCGTTCCCCGCGACCTTGCGATTAAAGCCCGCATTCTCGCACTGCTGGGACGCCAGGATCAGGCCGGTGAGCTCTACCGCAAAAGCGCACTTCTGATTGACTCCCTGCTCGAGAACGTCCCGACTCCCTTTGTCGAGCGCTTGCTGCTCACAGAAACGGGTGAGGTCTACGCCGGCTATTTTATCTTGAAGTGTCGTGAACACGACTACGATCAGGCGCTTCGGATTCTGGAGGAGGCACGCGGGCGGATCGAGGCACAGGCACTCGAACACCACGATTACCCGGCGCCCCACGCACCGACGCCAGCAGAACGTCATCTGACGATGCTGAATGTGGCTCTTCTTAACACGGATAATGCAGCTACGCGGCAGGCATTGTCGGAACAGGTCCAGGGTTCCGAGTCAGCGCTCGATCAGCGGTCTCTGGCGTCATCCACCATCGAACATCCGGTCAGCCTCGATCATCTCGAATCAGATCTCGCCAAAAACGAATTGTTCGTGGAGTACGTTCTCGCTGATCCCCACTCTTATGCGCTCGCCGTGACAGGTACCTCCGCACGAGCCTACGAGCTTGACGCGAGGACCAAGATCGAAGCCGACGCCAACGGATATCGCGCGAGTATTCGGGATCAGCATGCAAATTCAGCCCTCGGCAATGCGCTCTTTCATGAACTTTTGGGCAAAATCCCCGAGTATCGCGATCACTCAACCCTTATCCTGGTGCC
>JAJZKY010000423.1 GCA_021803885.1 Planctomycetota bacterium | reverse complement strand
GATTTTTTCCTGCTCCGCCGAAGCGGCTGGTGGTTGTGGGCGCGTACCGCTACGTGCGCAATCCCATGTACCTGGGCTTTGCGACAGGCTGGATCGGATTGTGGGTTGTATTCGGACAGGCCAACTTATTCGCAATCGGAGCCGTGATTGCCGTCGCTGTGGGAGTACACATCTTTGTTGTGGCGTATGAGGAGCCGACGCTAAGCCGGAAGTTCGGCGCGGATTACGAACTCTATTGCCGGAACGTGAATCGATGGCGGCCGCGCCTGCGAGGATGGGATTGCGCGGGACTGGGGACAAGAACGGCCGCAATGAGCCGCCATCCGTAACGGGATTCCTGTCTGGGAGCGAGTTTGTGATGGCGGGGAGTGAATCGCCAGCGTGCGCGGGATCGGCCTCTTCGGCAGAGGCGAAAGATGGACGAAGGTTGTGTAACTTCGCGGGAGACAGCTTCAACGCCGCCCTGAAAGCGGCATGGCGCGGCGGCGGCCAGACCGGATCGGGGTGCGGGCCCGGAAAAAATCTCCTTGACATTGGCGTTTCCATAATGCTAAAAAACACGATCGTTCATTTTTTGAACAAGCGTTCATTCGGTTATGCCCAAGCTCGGCAAGCACCGCGTCGACCAGAATCGCCGCCAGATAGAGGAGGCTGCCTTCAGCCTGTTCACGCGGCAGGGTTTTCACGGGACGAACATTCGCGACATTGCCGAGCTGGCGCAGATGTCAACGGGGGCGATTTACACCTACTTCCCCACCAAGGACGCGCTTTACGAGAGCGTCGTACACAGTTACCAGAAGAGCGTGGTCTCGAGCTATCAGAAGCGCATCCGTTCCTGGCTGGCGCGGGAGTTCCAGAGCGCCGCGTAGCCGTTTTCGCGGCACAACCTGGAGGGCCTGGCGCGGGAGATCCGCTCCTTTGTCTACGATCACGCCGATTATTGGAAGCTGATGTACATCGACGTGGTCGAGTTCAACAACCAGCACTTCGCGCACAGTTTTCACAACGTGCCGGAGCAGTTCAACTGGCCACTCGACGGGCAGTTGAAAAAGGTGGCGGCCAATCCCTCGTGGTGCGGCATTGACCCCGGCTTCGTATTGGCGACCATTTACATGCAGATCCTCACCTATTTCCTGGTGGAACGGCTGTTTGGCGGCGAGCAGCACCTTGGGGTCGCGGAAGACACGGCGATCCGCAGGATGATCGACATGGCGCTGAACGGCATATGGAGGATCGATGGGGCAGGTCCGCGGCCCGCGGCCGGTCGCCAGGGGTCTCCGGGGCGGAGCAGGAAAAAATCAGACAATCTGGCCGTCAAGGTCCGGACAGGCAAAAAGATATCGCGTTAGCCCAGGCAACAGGAAAGATCGAGAGGTGCGATATGAGGATCCAACTCACAGCCATGCTGTTGGGCGCCATGCTTGCGTCCGCAGCCTATTTGGGGGCCCAGACAGCAACAACAGGACAGATTACGGGAACGATTCACGACCCTTCCGGCGCGGTGATTGCGGGGGCCAAGGTGGTGCTGACATCACCCACGGGACAGACGCGGGCAACGGAATCGAGCGGCGAGGGATATTACCGGTTTTCCGGCGTGGAGCCGGGCGAGTACTCGCTGGAGGTGACGGCGGCGGGGTTTGCGACGTACACGGCGACGGGGATCACGGTAGGCGTGACGCAGACGGCGGACGTTTCGCCGCAAATGCAGGTGGGGGCAGCCACAACCAACGTGCAGGTCACCGAGCGGGCGCCGCTGGTGCAGACCGAAAATCCCACCATAGGCCGCGTGGTGGAGGAGCAGGAAGTTCACGAGCTGCCGCTGCCCACGCGCAATTACCAGCAACTGCTGGGTCTGCAGCCGGGAACCACCATTCCGCTGACCAACAACATCGCGCTGGGCCGCGGCGATGTGGACATCAACGTGAACGGCCAGCAGGCGACGAGCAATAACGTGCTTATCGACGGCATTCAGGTGAACTCGATCGGAACGAATTCGACGCCGAACATTCCCGTGCCTTCGATCGACGCGGTCAAGGAGTTCATTGTGCAGACCTCGCTCTACGACGCCACGCAAGGGCGAAACCTGGGCGGGAATGTGGCGCTGGTCACGAAATCGGGGGGCAGCCAGTTTCACGGGAGTGTGTTTGAGTACTTCCGCAATGACGCGCTGAACGCAAACGACTACTTTCTGAAGCAGCAGGGGCAGCCGCGGCCGGCGCTGAAGAAGAACCAGTACGGCGCCACGCTGGGCGGGCCGCTGGTGAAGGAAAAGACGTTCTTTTTCCTGTCGTACCAGGGACAGCGCGAGGTGAACGGCGCCGATCCGTTTTCGAGCCTGTCATACCTGAACGTTCCCAGCGGGCTGACCAACGACCGCTCGACGGCGACGCTGGTGAATTATGCGAACTCGCTGGGCCTGGGGGGATACTACGCGGCGCCGGGCAATTATCCGTGGCCGCTCATCTATCGCTGGCCGACGCCGATTGATCCGACGGCGCTGGCGTTGTTGCAGGCCAAGCTGCCCAACGGGCACTATGCGATTCCAAGCGCGGCGGCGGGAAGGCCCTGCTCGACGGCGGCGTCTGCACTGTTCTCCTACAGCGGAGCGCCCGCAACGTTCTGCACGGTGCCGACGACGATCAGCACCCGGTCCACCTTTGACGAGAATCAGTTTGACGTGAATCTGGACCAGAACATCGGCTCCGGGGATCACTTCAGCGGCAAGTTCTTCTCGTCAAACTCGCCGGAATATCAGGGAATCTTCAGCTTTCTGGGCGCGAATGCGAACGAGGCTCCGGGCTACGGTGCGCCGCTGAACTTCCGCTACCGGCTGCTGTCCCTGGATGAGACCCACGTATTCAGCCCGTCGCTGCTGAATGACATGCGCATCGGCTTCAGCCGGATTCACGGAGTTTCGTATCCCACGGAGCCTTTTACCAACGCGCAGATGGGCATCTACAACTCGCTGGCGAGCAGATACAGCGGGTTGGCGACGATTGGGCTGACGGGCGACTTTACCGTGGGTCCGGCGCCGCTCTCCGACCAGAAGAGCGTGACGGAAACCTTCATGTACACGGAGATGGTGACTTGGAACAAGGGCAGAAACAGCATGCGCTTCGGGTTTGACGTGCTGCGCCACCACGTGGACTTCTACTTTCACGCTTTCACGCGGGGCGAGGAGATCGTGAACAACTTTGGGTCGTTTCTGCTGGGCGGCAACGATGCGAACGCGGCACTGGGCGGCCTGCCCGGCAATATCACCGGGCTGCTGGGCGACGGGGTCCCAGATCGCGGCATCCGCATGTGGGACAGCGACTTCTTTTTCCAGGACGACTTCCGGCTTACGCCGCGGCTGATGCTGAACGCCAGGCTGCGCCTGAACCGGTTTGGCGGACCGAGCGACATCCACAACCGGATGGTGAACTTCCTGCCTGGTGTCTTTGCGGCCAACAATCCTTCGGGATGTACGACGGCGACCGCATCGTGCACGGGAACGAACGCGGGATTCGTACTCGGCGGCAATCCTCTTTATAACAACCAACTTGCCCTTGATCCGCGCGTTGGTTTTGCCTGGCAGCCGCCGGCGCGCTGGAACCTGACGGTGCGGGGCGGATTTGGCGTGTATCACGACCGGGTTTCGTCGCGCATCGCCAACCTGCAGATCTTCAACTATCCGTATGACATCGTGGGGGCGGGCTTCGGCAACCTGGAAACGCCGTTCCCGAACTTCACGGGCGTAACCTTCCCGATGCAGGCGACCGTACCCGCGGCGCTGCCGCTCTACTACTACAACACGCCGCTGGCGGTTTCGACGCCGATCAGCGGCTACTACGTGAACCCGAAGTTTGCGTCGCCGTATGCGTATCAGTACAGCCTGAGCACGCAGGTTGAGCCGTGGCGCAGCTGGCTTGTGCAAGTGGCATACGTGGGCGTGAAGGGCGTGAAGCTGCTCAATGTGCTGACACTGAATCAGTATCCGGGAGTGGCGCCATTCGGCGCGGCCTTCTCCACGAACAAAGCGTTTAACGGCCTGGAGTACGTGAATAACAGCGCCAACAGCGAATACAACTCGCTGCAAGCGAGCCTGACCAAGCGAATGGATCAGCATCTGCAGATGGTGGCGTCCTACACGTTCGGCAAGTCGATCGACAACTACTCGGGAGCGCCGGAGAACGAGCTGGCGGCGCTGCCGGGAAACCAGAACGATCCGGCAAGCCAGCGAGGGCTTTCCGATTACGACCGCAAGCACCGGCTGGTGCTGAGCGGTCTGCTGGACGAGGGCGCGCCATTCAAAGGCGGATCGAGACTGGCGGCCACGGTGGCCAACAACTGGCAGATGGCGAGCATTATGACTTTCCAGTCGGGGACGCCGTACTCCGTGAATTGCATCATTGGCTCGTCCATCAACAGCCGCGCGGATTACGTCACCGGGACGGTGGCGCCGAAGCCCGCCGGGACCGAATTCAACCCCAATGCCTACCAGTGCGATGCGGGGGTGTACTTTCCGCCTTACGGCAATACGCCGCGCAATTTCCTGCGCGGGCCGGGACAAAAGAACGTGGACCTGAGCATCATCCGGAACTTCCCGATCAAGGAGAACAGCGGCGTGCAGTTCCGGGCGGAGCTGTTCAACGTGGGCAACTGGGAGAACTTCAACAATCCCAACAACAACATTGCGGTGCCCAGCACGGCGGGCACGACGCCGGCCCTCTCCGCGTCGGGACCGCGCGTCGTTCAGTTCGTGCTGAAATACCACTTCTGACCATGCGGCGGGTGTCCCAGGCTGTCCGCGGCGCTTGCGGGCAGTGTGGGACATCACGAGGAATACGCGGCATTCAGGACCAAGACGAGCGGCAAGGAGAACGTATGAGCTTCGAGAGCTTGCGTGGCAAGCGCGTGCTGGTGACAGGCGCGGCGGCGGGGATCGGCAAAGCGACGGCTGTGCGCTTTGCGCGCGAAGGCGCCCGCGTGGCCGGATGGGACGTGAAGGCAGAGGCGGGTGAGAGCTGGGAGGCAGAGTTGAAGGCTCTGGGCGCGGACGCCCGCTTTGCCGCCGTGGACGTAACCAACCCGGGCGCGGTCGAATCCG
>JAJZKY010000422.1:3416-5091 GCA_021803885.1 Planctomycetota bacterium | reverse complement strand
AGACGAGCCAATGCTGGGCCATCCATCGTTCATGGCAAAATTGGCGAATCAATAGTTTTCTGTTCGATTGCGTCTTCATCCATGGCGGTGCCCTATGGAAAGTTTTCCACGTGCACGAATTTGGAACTTTCTGTTGCCGATGCTATTGGTGCGGAGCATTGTGGATATCCATCCCTACGTTGCGCGCTGTAGCGCTTGTCGGAGACAGGCATCCATGTGGGCCTCTGATAGGCTGAGACGAGCCTGAAGCCAATCCAAAGGATTTGGCGTTGAGTTTCAGTGCAGAGAGAAAATCATTGCCATTACGTTTGTCGACCACAGACAAGTCGCCGACTGCCAAATCGCTTGTTCCGCGGCGGAGGTGGCGGATTGCCTGGCTGCTGGGGCTGGGCGTACTGGTCAATTTTTTCGACCGGGTGAACCTGTCGGTGTCGCAGGCGTCGATAGAATCCGGGTTTCACATTTCAGTGGTAGCGTTCGGGTATCTGGCGAGCGCTTACGCGCTGACCTACGCGCTGTTGCAGTTGCCGATCGGGGTGATTCTGGATCGGCTCGGGATTCGGCTCGTGGGGTGGGTGAGCATTCTGTTGTGGAGTGTGGCGTCGTTTGCTTCGGCGTTAAGCATGGGCTACGGAAGTTTGTTTGCGGCGCGGCTGCTGCTGGGGGTGGGCGAAGCGCCAACGTTTCCAGCCAATGCAAAGGCGATCGGGCTGTGGTTTCCGCAGGAGGAGCGCAGCCTGGCTACGGCGCTGAACGATGCTGCGGCGAAGTTTGCCTCGGCGCTGGGGGTGCCCGTGCTGGGGGCGCTGCTGTTGGAGGTGGGCTGGCGGTGGAGCTTTGCGGCGACGGGGTTTGCGAGCCTGGTGTATCTGGCGGTGTTTCTGACCGTGTATCGCAATCCGGATCAGGATGGCGGGTTGAGTGAGGTGGAGCGGAGTTACCTGAGTTACGGATCTTTGGAAAAGCAGGAGCCGGAGCATCTGAAGCTTGGGTTTTCGCGGCTACTGCGCGAGCGGAAGGTACTTGGTCTGGCGCTGGGGTTTGGCGCGTACAACTACACGTTTTACCTGCTGCTGTGGTGGCTGCCGGGATATTTTGCGCGTGCGCTGGGGGTGGACGCACTGCACTCGTTCCTGTTTACCGGGGTGCCGTGGCTGGTGGCGACAGCGACGGACCTAGCGGTTGGAGGATGGCTGGTAGATGCACTGATCGCACGCGGGCTGGACGCGAGCCGGGTGAGGCTGACGGTTCTGGTGGTGGGCACAGGTTGCGGATTGGGGCTGCTGGGCGCGGCTGGGGCGCATACTGCTGTTGCCGCTGTCGCATGGGTGAGCCTAGCGATTGGCGGGCTTTCGGCAGCCGCTCCAGTGGGGTGGTCCATGCCGTCGCTGATTGCACCGCGAGCGAACGTGGGCGCGGTGGGCGGTATCGCCAACTTTGCCAGCCAGGTGTCAGCGATTGCCGCACCGATTGTTACCGGGTATGTGGTGGATGCGACACACTCTTTCGCATGGGCGTTTGTGGTGGCTTCGGTGTATCTGGCGGCAGGGATTGCCGGGTATGCGCTGCTGCTGGGGCGGATTGAACCGTTTGCAGAGGTCGGTGAGTTGGAAGGGATCTCCCATTAAAAAAATCGCATTTATCTGCCGAATTTATATTTGTCCGGAGTTGCTGG
>JAJZKY010000422.1:0-3406 GCA_021803885.1 Planctomycetota bacterium | reverse complement strand
TGCTGGCGACAGAGAGTACGGTGCAGATGTATCGAGGATCTCCAAAGGAGCCAAACACGCTTGAATGCGACCGACCGGGATCATGCTAGCATTGGTCCCTGGGGCGCCCGGTTCTGCATCCCCCACCGAGTTTTCTCTCGATACGCTATGGAGAACTTTCACATTGAACTGCCGCATGCTCTTCGGGAACGCCTGTAAGTCTTTTGCTAAAACTGGACTGCTACCCAACTCTCTGCTGGTGCTGGCGCTTGGTGCAGCGCCGATTCAGTTGTACGCACAGATACAGACGACGCCGGTGGCTCCGGCCTGGTCGCTGCCAGCCTCGCCAACGCACGAGCAGGTTCCTCCGCCGCCGGGCTTTCATCGCGCCAGTAAGAATTTCGATACGCCGATCGGAATCTTTCAGGGGCAGTCGGATATCGGCGCCGCGCTGATTCCGGGTAGCGCGAGTTACGACAGAGCAACCAGAACTTACACCCTCCACTCTGCGGGTTACAACATCTGGTACAACCGCGATGAGTTTCGCTTTCTGTGGAAGAAGATGTCAGGCGATCTTTCGTTCGCCGCAGATGTCAGCTTTCCCATAGCCAAACCACCTCAGGATCGAAAGGTGGTACTGATCATTCGCCAGGATCTCGAGGACGATGCCAAGGAGGTCATGGTGGGCGAGCATGGCACCGGCATGGTACACCTGGCTGAGCGCACCGAGAAGGACGCATTCATCAAGGATATGCAGTTCCGCATCGGAGGTAGCCTTTTGCCGCACGACGTACTGCCGAAGCGGATCGGCATCCAGAAGCAGGGCGATGAGTTTGCCCTTTTCATCAGCGTGCAGGGCGAGCCGATGCACCAGTTCGGACCGCCGGTGAAAATCCACTTCGATGCGCCGTTCTATGTGGGAATAGGCTTCTGCCCTCACTTGCCGACGACGGTTGACAGCGGCTCGTTCTCCAACGTGGTGCTCGTGAACAAGGCCGGCGAGGTCCACTAGCGCCAGCCTGACGCAAAGCGGAAACGGAGAGTCGTCCCTTCTCTCCTTGCGCAACAGACCTGGAATACTCAACCCGAAGGAGCTTCATCCAGATGAAGATTTTGTCGATGCTCTCGTTGTTCTGCGGCACCTTTGCACTCGCGGCGCTTAGCCTTACACCTGTCGCACTCCATGCGGAGCAGCATCTTCGCAGCAAAATCTATATATACAATTTGCGCGACGGTTCGTCGCATCTGGTCTACTCAGCGGACCAGATTTGGGAAGCGCCGAACTGGTCGCCGGATGGCAAATACCTGATTGTGAATTCGGGCGGCGCAATCTACAAGCTCGTCCTTAAGAAGGACGGCACCGCCGAGACGCCTCAGAAGCTCGCCATCCCGGCGAACTATCACTGCAACAATGACAAGGCTATCTCGCCCAACGGCAGGATGATCGCATTCTCGGCGAGCGTGGACCCTCACAAAGGGTCACAGGTCTTCCTCGCAAACGCCGACGGCACGGGCATAAAGTTGATGACCCCGGACTCGCCGAGTTACTTCCACGGCTGGTCGCCTGATAACAAGATGCTATCCTTCGTCGCACAGCGCAACGGCAGCGGTCAGTACGACATATATCGCGAGTCTGCAACTGGCGGTGTGGAGCAGCGGCTTACCTTCAACCCTCACCAGGACGACGGCCCGGACTACTCGCCCGACGACAAGTGGGTCTACATCAACTCGGACCGCTCGGGTAAAGAAGCCGTATGGCGCCTGCCTGCTGACGGCGCCGGCCCCGATGACGTAAGGGCGCAGATGGTCGTCAGCGATCGCCTCGAAGACTGGTTTCCGCACATCTCCCCGAATGGCAAGGATCTCATCTACATCGGCTACCCCTCCGGCACGCCCACACACAACCCCCGCAACGTACATATTGAGATTAAGCTTGTCGCCATCGACCACGACAAAGTCGCCAGCACGCAGAGGACGCTCGTCGAGGCCACCGGAGGACAAGGAACAATGAACGTCAACTCCTGGGCGCCGGACTCCATGCGCTTCGCGTACGTCACTTATGACCCGATACCATAGCGGAGAAAATGCGACGCAGAAGAACAGAACCCACAGTAGGAGAACATTGATGAGGATCTCTCGCAGAAACTTCGCAGGTGCCATGGTGGCGATTGGAACACTCAGCTTCGCCGACCGTCTTGCCCTCGCCAATCCCCTGGGCCTTCCACTCGGTCTGCAACTCTATTCAGTCCGTCAACAGATGGCGGAGAACCTAGAAGGCACCTTGGCCACGGTCAGCAAAGCAGGCTATACCGAAGTGGAAGCCGCAGCGCTGCCCAGGACGAGCGCATCGGAGATTCGAGGCGTGCTGGACCAGGTAGGGCTGCGCTGCGTCAGTGCTCATCATCCGTTTGCAGATCTGCAGGCGCGATTCGACGAGATTCTCGCTTATGACAAACTGCTCAGCGTGCAGTTTGTCATCTGCTCCAGTCCGGGCCATCGCAATCCTGCTCCCCCCGGAACCGGCGGTCCGAAGCAATTCACGATCGACGACTGGCACTTCAATGCCGATCAGTTCAACGCGATGGGGGAACGCACAGCCGCACACGGCATTCGCTTTGGCTATCACAATCACATCCCGGAGTTCGCCGAGACGGAGGGCAAGATCCCCTACCTGGAGCTGCTCCGCTTGACCGACCCGAAGAAGGTAACCTTCGAACTCGACTGCGGATGGGCTATCGTGGCCGGTGTAAATCCTGTCGATCTCATGAAGAACCACCCCGACCGTATTTCCATGCTCCATGTGAAGGATTTCCACCTTCCCAGCACTCCGTTGACAGATCCACACGCCGCCAAGGTGACCGAACTCGGCTTGGGCAGCATTCACTATCGCCCCATCTTCGCGGAGGCGGCCCGCTCGCAGCATATCGAGCATGCCTTCGTGGAGCAGGAAGCCTTCGACATGGCGTGGCAGAAGGCGCTCGAACTAGACGCAGACTATTTCCGCAAGTTTCGCTCGTAGCACCCATCCTGTCTTCAGCCTGTTTCATAAACAGACTCGAAGTGGATACTTCTGCGTGCGGCGGGGATTTTGATGAATTTGCTGCATGAGCAAGAAGCGATTCGAGTTGTTAAACGACGTGCAGTGGGAGCGAATCGAGCTACTGCTGCATGAACCGAAGCGGCGCAAGGACAAGCGAGGCCGTCCGTGAGCCTCTGACCGGGCATCTCCGGAGAACATCCTGAGAAACGAGGTATCAACCTCATAATTTCATATCGTAACTTCAGGTGCTTTCGGAGATTCGTATTCCAACCAACGAAATTGCGCCAATGTGTTTCTTGTACTTGCGGAAAAGTCGGCGCATCGCAAGCATGCGTCGGCGCAGCATCGGATTTCTGAGTAAGTTGAACGCGATTCGCAGGCTGCCCC
>JAJZKY010000421.1 GCA_021803885.1 Planctomycetota bacterium | reverse complement strand
GTGACCGAAGCTGCCGGTATGTCCGCCGCAGGTGGTTTTTCCGGGAGAGGAATACAGGCCAAAGCGCAGACCTTTGCTGTGGACGTAATCGGCGAGTTTTTTCATGTCGCCAAATTTTTTAGTGGTTTGTATTTCACCGTCGGCGTTACGGCCATTCTGCCAGCCGTCGTCAATGTTAATGTAATTAAATCCCTTGGCGGCCAGGCCGGTGCTGACCATGGCATCGGCCGCGGCCATCGTGCGCTGGGCGGAATTGCTCATGCCATAGGCGTTCCAGGAATTCCAACCCATCTGCGGCGTCTTGGCCAATTGATGTTCGCCGGCCACGATGCGCAGGGTGCGGCTGGCCGTGCCGAAGCTGTTTTTAGAGGTCAAACGGACTTTGTATTCCCCGGCGGCGGCAATTTGTCCGGTGATCAGGCCGGCGTCGGTCATGGCCAGGCCGGGTGGCAACCCCTGGGCGGAAAGGCTTAGCGGAGCCTGTCCGGTGTGGGGCACTAAGAATAGAAAATCGTGGCCGGGCGTTGCCCCTACCACCCGCGGCCCATGAAATTCCGGCTCCGGAGGATCGCCGCTGGCAATTTCCGGCACCGCATCGGCACCTTCATAACGGGCCGCGGACACCGGCATTTTCGTAGCGCCGGGAACCATCGCTATCACCGGATTGGCCCAGTCGGCGTGGCAGTAGCTAATGCCATTGGGGCCTGGGAGCACCAGCAGCGTCATGTACTTGGCCCCGCGCAAATCCGCGGTGATTGGTCGAGCGGGCTGGCCGCCTTTCATCAAGGGAGTGCGCGCCGCCACCTTGTTGTCCACCAGCACTTCAAAGGTTACCATGCCCTCTTTGCCCGCTGTGTCATCCAGCCCGACCATCGCCGAAAATTTTTCCGCCTGCTGGTGCAGCGCAATTCTAAACACGCTTTCGGCATGGGTGCCAATGCCGCGTTGAAAGTGCTTCCCATCGATGGTCAGCGGGGTATTGACCACGCTACGGTCTTTATGAGGCGCCCCCCAGCCCTGGAGGATATTTTTTAAACTCAGGTCTTCAACGTGGACCATGCGGCTGCCGGAATCCGCTGCCACGGGCTGTGCAGATATTCCCAGTGCGCCCGCGGCCGCTACGGTCAGCACTTTTACGACGGTTCGCCGCGATTGTTGATCGTAGCCGAGAGTTTCATCGTGGTTGATCATAAAAACGCATCTCCATAATTAGGTGGCAGCAGTGCAACCTGAACCAGAACCGTTAAAACGCCTTATACACGCACTTATTGCCTGCCACAAGCACTGGCGTCGGGCACTTTTGTGGTGCGGCGGGCGGGGCAGTCCGGCCAAGCGCTGAGCCAAGGCGACGCTCCAGAGTGCCTGTGGCCCACGTATGGACCGCACGATTTATTCTTACTTGGCGGCCACAATAGGTTCTACCACCCGGCATACCAGCACGCTGGCGATCGAATTCGGGGCGGTGGCCGGCAGGTTGATCACCTGTCCGGCGGCCGAGGGAGTTACGCGCAGCTTTTTGTTGGGGGCTGTGAGCATATACGCGGAGCGGATTTTACTGCGCATCGGCACGGTGATGCGGTGATTGGCGGGCCAATGGATTATTTCCAGAAACAGCTTGCCGGGCTTTTGGGTGGCGTAGCCAAAAGGGAGCTTGGTTTTAAAGGGTGTGCGATGGGAGCCATAGATGGCCGCACCGTTGATTTTGAGCCATCGGCCCATGGCCAGCAACCGGACGACCTCGGGCTTAGGAATAATGCCCTGGGCCGTGGGGCCGACATTGAGCAAAAAGTTTCCGCCGCCGCTGGCGCAGTGAATCAGGTTGGTAATCAGGGTGGCCACGGATTTCCAAGCGTGGTCCGTGCGGCAGTAGCCCCAGTCGTTGTTGATGGTCATGCAGGTTTCCCAGGGGCCGGGAAGCCCTTGGGGCGGAATATGCTGCTCCGGGGTGCCGTAGTCGCCCAGACCGTTGCCAATGCGGTTATTGACAATGATGTTGGGATTTAATTTTTTGATGTAGTTATAAATATTCTCGGAATCGGCTTTGGTCCAGTTGGTAATCCAGCCGCCGTCAAACCAGATCAAATTGGTGTGATATTGGGTGATCAACTCATGCAATTGCCGGCGCATGTAGTGGAGATAGGCCTTGGTGCGACTGGTGGGAAGAATGGTGGGATCGTAAGTGGGGGCCGTGGGGCTGGGGTGGGCTGCACGTTGGTCGCGTGAGTGCCAGTCCATGATGGAATAGTAGGTGCAAAAGCGGATTCCGTATTTTTTGCACGCCGCCGCCAAAAGGGCGCAAGGGTCGGTATGCCAGGGCGTGGCATCGACCACATTGTACTTGGTGGCTTTGGTTCTAAACATGCAGAATCCATCATGATGCTTGGTGGTAAAGACCATGTAGCCGGCCCCGGCCTTTTTAAAAAGCGAAACCCAGGCATTGGCGTTAAAATGTTTCGGATCGAACTGTTTGGCATACAGGGCATATTTTTTTCGCGGAATATGAGCGTTATTCATGTACCATTCGCCCTGAGCGGGAATGGCGTAAAGCCCCCAGTGAATGAAAATGCCGAACCGATCGTGCGTCCACCAGGTCATGTTGGGTTTGGTGGCCGCGGATGATCTGACCGCGCCCCCCAGCAGGATGAACACCAGGACCATCAGCAGCTTGAATCCACGGCGATACCGCGGAGACTCGTGAGTTGAATGCATGCAAACTCCTTATTTTAAGTTAAATCCACACTAACCGGCGTGGTTTAGTATTTTACCCTGCTTACTTTACGGCTGTCAAGCAAGCCGGGTTCACGGCAGGTCGTTTCTATCCTAATAAATGAGGTTATATCTTAAAGAAGTGCCATTCGGCACTACCACCGCTTCGACCGATATTCGGCGTACACATCATAAGGTTCTATTGATGCGGAGAGAATTTGAGCGGGTCTATCAACGGCCCGCAGGCATAAGGCGATGAGGTTTTTTTCGCCTGCGTTCGTAGTAAGCCAGCATTCCGGAAGATAATATTCTCTTTGTCCGCCGCCTTGCCAGAAGCGGCCATATTCATGGCCGTTGAGGTAGATAAATCCGGTTCCAGTGGCTTGAATTTTCAGACACCAGGTCAGCCAGATGGCCGGATCAACATGCGGCAAGTTAAATTCCAGACGATGCCAGGAAAGCAATTGAGCTTTCACATCCGGATGGGGGTGGCCCCTTAGCGAATGTTGCTCCCATTGCGCATCATCGAAGCCGGGCTTATGCCAGCCCAGCTCAAACCCGGTTGACTGCGGTGCGAATTCCAGTGGTCCCGAGAGTGTAGATAGGGCCAGCGAGGCATCAGCGGAAATCAGTTCCACACCGCCCAATCCGCCCGAGCCGCTCACATTCTGCACCAATACGGCGATGGTGTTGGTTCCCCGATGGAGCAACTTAGCGGCATTAAAGGTCCATGCCCGGTCCCAACTATTGGTCAGGCCCAGGAGCTTGCCATTGACAAAAATCCAGCCGTTGTCATCAATTCGGCTGAAGTGCAATGCGGTTTTATGAACCGCCAGGTCTTGCGCCGTTATATCCAGCGTGGCCAGGAATATGGCACTGGAATTGGAGTGCTGGATTTGCACGGCGCTTAAAGCATTCGTGGGACTGGTTTTCCGCCAGCCAGCGGTCGTATCTTTGGCCATGTCAGCGGCATGTTTCGGATTATTCGGCTGCTCCACACGTTTCATCCGCCAAGGATTAATGAGTGTTCCGGCCACGGAACCTGGCACCATGGCAATATCGTTAATGCCATAAAGCGATTCCATTCCTTTTCCGCCATTGGGATGGCCACGGTTTTCATAAACCAATGTCGCAGTATGCGCGCCGGATTCTGGGACATGTTGAGGAATGTACATTGCGGTTGAACCCGAGGCCGCTTTGGGATACAGCATGTGCCCATCAAGAATGGCGGTGGCACTGTCTGCAGAGTTGAGCGTGGCCGCTAACGCAACCGTTGAAATCCGCGGAGGCAGCGGTCCGAGATTCATCCGCGCCCGGTAATAGCTAAATCCACTGATATACACACCGAGTTCCGCCAGCGAATCAGTGCGCTGGATGGATCGCCAATGGCGCGGTTCCGGATCGGCGGCGGATTTTACGGAATCTATGGTCACGCCGGAGGGCAGATGGATCGGACGTTTTGGGGGCTTTAGTGCTTCAGGCAGCCATTTGCCATCGGCCGCGGAAGTGG
The DNA here is from genome assembly GCA_021803885.1 of Planctomycetota bacterium. The sequence goes on along the minus strand of JAJZKY010000421.1, from coordinate 877 downwards.
CTCCGGGTGGCAGATAGAGAATCTGCGAACCAAATGGTTCCAGTTCATAATGGAAATGCACCGTGCTTGCGCCGCCAATGGCCGCATGGGCGGCGCCGCGGCGCGCGTGGCCATGTTGATTGGTCCGGATAAACAAATAAATGCCGCCATCGGGCGCCTTGCGTGCCGCCAGATGAACATCGGCAAATCCGGTTTTCCCTTGCACCGCAATAGCATTGGATTGCGTCAGCGCGGCCCCGTGTTCTTTTAACATTGCGCCAAGCGCCTTAACGCGTAGATATTTCGCTCCCACGCCGCCATTTTCGCGAATGGGGGCACTATAGTCATATGAAGTGGCGATGCCGGCTCCGGGCCGGCCACCAAAATTGGTTCCTCCAAAGAGCATATAGTAGTTAATCGCGGTTACCCCATTTTGAATACAAAAAAGCGTCAGGTTGTTGATTTGCGACGGAATTAAATCCGCGCGATAATGATCCGTCTGCGTGCGCAGCGGGGGCACGTCATACACCCCCGAAAACCATCCGCCTTGGAGTTCGGCGGTCATGAGCGGTGCGTCGCTTTGGGCTTTACGTAACCCCTCAATCGAGCCAAGAACACCTCCCACGCCCCAGCCGGGATAAAAATCCATGCTATCAAAAACCCGGCGGAGCAGCGGATTTTTTGTGCCCAGTACGCAATTGCCCCAATTAATAAACAGCGGCACTTCAATGCCGTTTTTCAACGCTCCGGTGACCAATGATTCAACATAAGTCTTTTTGACGGAATTGGAAAAGGGGGCGTAGTCGTATTCGTTTTCCACCTGGAAAATCATGATGCCCGGTTCGCCTGCCGCTTTACCGGTGATCTGATGTTTTGCGATGACCGGGCAAACGGCGTT